>JANMJN010000719.1:0-5405 GCA_031371355.1 Saprospiraceae bacterium | reverse complement strand
GATGGACCAACAGCGGGTGAAGCCATTTTTTCACACCGTGATTTTGCGGGTTTGCATTTCACGGGTAGCACGACAACTTTCAACCGTTTGTGGCAAACGATAGCGACGAATTTGCCAAAATACAAATCATATCCACGAATTGTAGGCGAAACTGGCGGAAAGGATTTTGTTATGGTACATCCTTCTGCCAATGCCAAAGCGGTTGCAACGGCTTTGGGTCGAGGTGCATTCGAGTTTCAAGGACAGAAATGTTCGGCAGCTTCGAGGGCTTATATTCCCAAATCGTTGTGGAATGATGTGAAAAAATATCTCATAGAAGACGTTAAATCCATGAAAATGGGCACAACGGAGGACTTTACGAACTTCGTAAATGCAGTGATTGACGAAAAAGCCTTTGACAAAATCAGCAGCTATATCGTTGATGCGAAAGCGGCAAAAGACGCGGACATTATCGTGGGTGGCAATTTCAGCAAGACAGAAGGTTACTTTATTGAGCCCACTGTTATCGTTGTGGACACCCCTCAGTATGCGACGATGTGCGAAGAGATTTTTGGACCTGTTTTGACAATTTATGTCTATGCGGACAAGGATTTTGAAAAAACATTGGATATTTTGGACGCAACGTCGCCTTATGCCTTAACAGGTTCCATATTTTCAACCGACCGTGCAGCTGTCGCTGTTGCAACAGATAAATTACGTCATGCGGCAGGAAATTTTTATATCAATGACAAACCAACAGGTGCAGTTGTCGGTCAACAACCATTTGGTGGTGCACGATTGAGTGGAACGAACGACAAAGCAGGTTCTGCTTTGAACCTTTACCGTTGGTTATCGGCACGGACGATTAAGGAAACTTTTGTTTCGCCAACCGACTATCGTTATCCTTTTTTGGAAGAAAAATAGATGATAAAAAAATAAAAGTGTTTAAAAAGTGAGAAAGGAAGTGCATTTGTGCATTTCCTTTTTTATATTTGAACATAATTTACTTTTAAAAACATCTCTAATGGGCGTAACAATTCACTATCGAGGCAAACTGAAATCACCAGACCTCATAACAACTCTGATGGATGAAGTCGAGGAAATTTGTATTTCCAATGATTGGCACTATCAATTGCTAAATAATGAGACGCCTACGGCTGAAACGACTTTAACTAGCCCATATTCCCGCGAAGAATTTGAATCTGATCCTGATTACGATTTTGAGCCTAGTGATTATCAAGGCGATTTGCGCGGCATTACTTTTGAACCCCACGAGGATTCTGAAACAGTCACTTTTCTATTTGATACTGAGGGGGTCTTGCGTTCCATATTTTCAAGTATTTTTAAGAAAAAAGGAAAATATACCTGGTGTTTTGTCAAAACACAGTTCGCAGGTATGGATACACATATCCGAATCATCAATTTGATGGCTTATTTAAAAAAGAAATATTTCAAAAAGTTTGAGATTCATGATGATGGAGGCTACTATCCTAATAACGACACAGATGAACTACAAAACCGTTTGGACTATCTAAACAATGCTATTGCTACGGTTCATGATGTTTTTGAAAACATGAATATCGACAACTCAAAAACACCTGATGATTTTATTGATGATATAAAAGATGCACTTTCAGCGTCTTTCAAAGGTGCAAATATTCAAATCATTAAAATCGACCCCCTCAGTATGATGTCTGATATGCTCAAAAATTTAGGGGAATCAATGGGTGAGGAAGACAAACCAAAGAAAAAACGCAAAAAAAAGAAAGATACTGATGAGGATATTGATTTGCCTTTTTAAGTGAAAAGTCAAAAATAAAAAATGCCAAACGTAGATCATCCACGTTTGGCATTTTTTATTAACATTTACCCCTTTAAAATTAGTTTGCTTTAAACTCGCCGCTTGCACGGAGTTCGACCTCTTCGCTTACGACCAAAGAAGGCATAGCACCAACACCAAAGTCAGTACGTTTGATAGTACCAGATACCTTGAAACCTGCGACTTTCTTCTTCGTCCGTTGATCCATAGATGTCCCCAAAAGTACACAGTCAAGCGTCACATTTTTTGTCACACCTTTGATGGTCAAATCGCCTGTTAATTTATACTTCTTATCAGCTACTTTAGAGATGCCTGTGCTTTTGAAAGTCATTTTAGGGAATTGAGCAGCATCAAACATATCAGGTTTTTGCAAGTGAGCATCGCGCCCATCAGCACCAGTTGCGACACTTGCAATGTCTGCTGAAAATTCAAAAATGGCATCAGAAAAGTCTTCTTTTGAAGATGTAATTTTAGCATCAAATGTTTTGAAATTACCATCAACCTCAGACAAAGCCAAGTGTGTAACCGTGAAACCAACCTTTGAGTGTGCTTTGTCAGCCGTCCATGTTTGTGCAAAAGCGGCAACAGATGTTGATAAAACGAACAAAAGGAATGAAATCTTTTTCATTAAAAAATCAGTTTAAATAAGTTAAAAAAATTATTGAATTCTGTTTTGGATTATCAAAAGTTAAGTGTTTAACCATTAATTTTTTAAAATCTGACACAAAGCAATACTGATTTTTTGATACGGCACTTATTCTTATACCACTCCGTATTTTTGCTCTACAACTCGGCTTTTTTAGAGCAAAAACAAATGGACGGATAAAAAAGACCATCTATCGTATAAAAATACTGAGGGGTATAATTCAAGGGAACAAAAGCCGAAAACAAGCCTCTTTTTTTTATATTAACACTGATTTTAGCTTACTTTGAATTTTTGTTACGGTGTAATTCCATTTTATTAATTTCTCATCATGCAATCATATATACAGCGCAATAGAGTTTTATTGATTCACCTTTTATTTTGGTGCGTTTATTCCTCTTTTTTCTTTTATCAAATTATGTATTCACGTAATAAAGAAGAGCCAGATTGGAATCGAATTTTGAAAGATTTGAGTTCACACGTTATCTTCATGATGGCTATCAGTTACCTCAATTACTTCATTTTTCTACCTCGTTTTTTGAAACATCGAAATTTGGGGCGTTATTTATTGGAGTTTTCAGTGCCATTTGGTCTTACCATGTACGGTCTTCTTTGGTTGAAACGCTATATTATTGATGCTTGCACCTTTTCAACGCCTTGGATGTATAGTCAAAAATTCGCTGTCAATGTCATTTTGAGTTCTTTACTAATTGTCCTTTTTGTCGGTATGTTGAAGTTTGCAGAAGATTGGTTTGAACTTGAAAAGAAGAAAAAAGAGATAGAAAACGAGCGTTTGATCTCCGAATTGCGCTTTCTGAAAGCCCAAATCAATCCACATTTTTTGTTCAATACTTTGAATAATCTCTATTATTTGGCTTTCACTCAGTCGCCTAATACAACAGAGGTAATTGCTAAACTGTCGCAAATGATGCGCTATATGATGTATGATTCCAATCACCCACGCGTACCCCTCAGTAAAGAGATTGAATATATGCAAAATTATATCAGTCTTGAAAAATTGAGATTGAGTACGGATGTACCAATATTATTTGAGGTGCATGGCAATGTGGAAGGAGCGATGATTACACCTTTAATTTTTATCACGTTCTTGGAAAATGCTTTTAAACATGGTGTCAGCAATACGGCTCATAACGCTTGGGTGAAAGTCGCCATTGATATCAGCGGTAAGGCTTGCGTTTATACCGTAGAAAACAGTAAAATTACAGAAAATGATAAAACCGTTATCCAAAAATCGGGTATTGGTTTACTGAATGTCAAAAGACGCTTAGATTTGAGTTATCCCGACAATTATGAATTAATTGTTCAAGACTTGAATGACCGTTATGTGGTCGAGTTGAAAATGAATTTAATATGACATTGACTTGCATCATCGTCGAAGACGAACCATTGGCACGCAATTTATTGACGCAATATGTCTTAAAAACGCCTTCGTTGACATTGCATCAAGCGTTTTCCAACCCCTTAGAAGCAATGGCTTTTTTGAGAAATACGCCAACGGATATACTTTTTTTAGATATTCAAATGCCTGAAATTACAGGCATTACGCTGCTCAAGATACTTCAAAAGAAACCAATTGTCATTTTGACAACGGCTTATTCAGAATACGCCATTGAAGGCTATGAATTGGATGTGACCGATTATTTACTTAAACCCATTACGTTTGAACGTTTTTTGAAAGCCGTCGAAAAAGCCACTCAACGCATCATTTCCACACAACCGGATAAGTTTTCTAGGGAAATAATCCCCCCAAAAGGGATGGATACTGAGGGGGGGCAACCCAAAACCATCGTAAGCGCGGAGTCTGAGCAAAGCGGTAATGTGCCCGAAAATGTTGCTTTCCAACCTTTTATATTTGTCAAAGACGGGACAAAATTGGTAAAAGTACGCCTTCAAGATATCCTTTATATCGAAGGCTTGAAGGACTACGTAACCATACATACGAAGCAAAAAAAAATCGTTACGCTACAACGATTAAAAGTTTTAGAAACGCAATTGCCTGAAAATCAATTTATTAGAATCCATAATTCATATATCATATCTTTAGACGCCATTGATGTTGTACATAAAGAACGCGTGCAAATTGGGAATGTTTTTTTACCCATTAGTGATACTTATCGCAAGACATTTAAGGAGTTTATTGACCGTAACAATATTCGCTTGGATTGAAGTCAACTCATAAAGACTGCCCACTCCTCAACATCTCTAATTTTGACATCTATATGTTCCTGCAATGTTGTCGATAAGGACAAACCCACATAATCTGCTTTAATCGGGAAGGATTTGTGCTTTCTATCAATCAAAACAGCCACTTCTATTTTTTTTGGTAACACTTCGAGCAATGGTTTTATGGCATAAAAAATCGTTCGACCCGTATTTGCCACATCATCTATGATGATAACAACTTTGTCTTGAACTTGCTCAATAGGCATATCCAACACAATCGGATGCGTCGCAGGTGACGCAGGATTCAGCAATAAACGAGTAATTGTAATATTGGCTTCTGTGCGCCCGACAAGCTCTTGCATCAGCAAATTAGCCATCTCTAAACCATTGTTGTTGATGCCCGCGAGGATGATTTCAGGTTCGTTGAGGTTGCGTTCCAAAATTTCAATCGTTAAACGGCGGATTTTTTGGCGGATTTGTTTCTCATTTAAAATTTTCATATCAATCACAGATTTAAATGGATTTGAATGATTATGTCGTATTGATGGACTAAATATAAGGCTCAAAATTGACCATTTTTCATTTAAAAATACAAACTCTGAAAAGAATGTTTCTAAATTTAAGTCTGTGTAGTGAAAATTCGCTAAATTCATTTTATTTTGCTTCTCAAAACAAGCTCCAACGTTAAATTTACTGAGGGGTATTACTAATCACTCATTACGAATAACAAGTAACCCATCATGGCTCAAGCAATATTTATTCTCATTTCTATCTTAGCTT
>JANMJN010000572.1:0-8406 GCA_031371355.1 Saprospiraceae bacterium | reverse complement strand
CTAAACTGCCACTACCCTTTGGCGGAAATGGACAATTTTTGCCCAAATTGTGGTCAAAAACCAACAGACGGCAAAACATCCATGCACGACTTGATGCATGAGTTTGTACATACCCTCTTTCACCTTGATGGTAAGTTTTTTACAACTTTAAAGCACATTTTCGTACCAGGTAAATTGACAATTGAATTTTTTAAAGGACACCATAAACGGTATGCACATCCTGTTCAGCTATTTTTGGTTTTAGGTGCATTGATGTTTGGAATGATGGCTTCTTGGACCAATTCGTTTGAAAAAATGAATGAAGAAAAAGTGTATAAATCGCGTCGAAAAGTCGAAGAAAAAGCCTTTTTACGACTTATTGATTCGATTGGAAAAGTAACCTCACCTTCTTTTGAGGGCAAACAGACCAAACGAGCTTACGATACACTTTTGATGCACACATATCAACACTGGCTCAATCAACAAGCGGGTGTTAAAAAAGATTCAACAAAAAAAACAAAGGAAAAAACAACAAATAAGAAACAGAAAGATACCCTTTATACCTTTGCGGGGGGAGCTTTTAAAGTGACGAAAAAGGCTGATGATACCAGTGAAGACCCATATGAAGACATAACGGACAATAATGAAGATAAAACAACTGAACAAATTATTACTGAATCGCTTAACCTAAATCGTAAGACACAAAGTTTACAGGATGTTTTGGAGCATGAAGATTCTACCTTGGTCAGTCAACTGTATTCAAGCATCAAAATTCCAACCCATGAATTATACGAACTCAATGCGGATCAAATTCTTGACAAATATAATATCCATGATTTTTGGGCAAGATTATCGTTAAAGCAAGCGATAAAGGCACAACAAGACGTTAAAAGTCTGTTACATTTTGCTATGGGGAAGCTCTTATGGTTCACATTTCTACTCATTCCCATGATGTCAGGATTGTTTATGTTGTTGTATCGAAAAAAGAATTATTTCGTAGAACATTTTATCTTTTTTATGCACTACAATATCTTTTTGTTCGCTGCATCCATTCTTATCATATTTATAAACAAAAAATTTGATTTTTCTGGATTTAATACATGGTTTTTTTGGGGTATTTTAGTTTTCTTTTACTTTGCTATGAAAAACTACTATCAACAAAGTTGGCGAAAAACATTTGTTAAATACTGTATCGCAAATTTTGGATACTTGTTTTTTTCAATTTTGATAATGGCCATTGGTACTATTCTTAGTTTTCTTTTATTTTAAATTTTTGAATTTATGATTGATACAACATCACCCCCTCAGTATAACGAGAAAAAAACAACACATTTTGAGACCATCATTGGTCTTGAAGTTCATGTCCAATTGGCGACGGCATCAAAGGCTTTTTGCGCCGATGGCGTTCAATTTGGCTCTGACCCAAACACACATACTTCGGTCATTTCGTTGGCTCACCCAGGTACTTTGCCACGTGCCAATCGTCGGCAAATTGAGTTTGCCACCCGTTTAGGTGTCGCTTTGGGGTGTAAAATCAATGAAAAATCATATTTTGATAGAAAAAATTATTTCTATGCCGACCTTCCTAAGGGCTATCAAATAACCCAAGACCGCACACCGATATGTGTCGGTGGTGCACTCAATATTACGTTTATTGATCCAAAAACGCATAAATCAAGGACAAAAACCATCGAAATTCACCATATTCACATGGAGGAAGACGCAGGTAAATCCATACATGACCAAGACCCCTCAGTAACTTTCATTGATTTGAATCGCGCAGGTACACCACTTTTAGAAATCGTGACGCAGCCTGATTTTCGCAGCGGCGCTGAAGTAGATGCGTTTATGACTGCAATGCAGCACCTTGTCCGTTGGCTCGGTATTTCAGATGGCAATATGGAGGAAGGTTCGATGCGTTGCGATGTCAATATTTCGATTCGACCAGAAGGAACGACTGAATTTATGACCCGTTGTGAAGTAAAAAACGTCAATTCCATGCGTTTTGCACGCGAAGCAATTAAATATGAAACCATACGACAAATCGGTATCGTTACAAAAGGTGGAGAAGTTGAGCAAAATACCCTCAATTTTGACCCTGTAACGGGTAAAACATCGCCTTTACGGAGCAAAGAAAATGCACACGATTACCGATATTTTCCAGACCCTGATTTGCCGCCTGTAGTGATAACGGCTTCTTTTTTAGAAAAAATAAAAACTGAATTACCCACACTTCCTTGGGAAGCGAGGCGTGAGTTGACAGAAAAATATGAATTGCCAACGTACGATGTGAATTTTTTGACTGAAGAAATCACTGTTTTTAACTATGCACAAGCGTTTTTATCGACTGTCCCACCCCCTCTTAACAAGGAGTCCTTCGGACAGTATAAAGCCATTTCAAACCTCATTATCAATAAAATTTTGCCTTCCGCAAATGAATTAAAAATTGAATTGAAGGATTATCCATTGACAGTCAAACACTTATCAGAATTTTTGAGCTTGATTGACAATGGTAAAGTATCCAATTCAGCCGCTTATCAATCGTTATTCCCTGCAATGCTTGCAGATACTGAGGGGTCTCCATCTACCATTGCAGAAAATCTGAATTTATCCCAAAATTCAGATTCAGATTTTTTAGAAAAAATAGTCAAAGAGGTGTTAGAAAAAAACCCTCAAAAGGTTGCTGAATATCAGAAAGGAAAAAAAGGTTTGCTCGGTTTTTTCATGGGTGAGGTGATGCGTGCGTCAAAAGGCAAAGCTGAACCTAAAATGACTAATGCTTTGGTGTTGAAAGCATTAGAAAAATGATTGTGAAATAGACTTAGAAAAAAATATTTAGGTGTAAAATTTGTTTAAAAATGCTAATTTTGTCAAAAAACAAAGTCTATGCACACTGAAAACGGACAAACAAATCAAACAATAAAAGAAGTGACCGAAATGCTGGGCATTTCAAAGTCACTTATCCGTTTTTGGGAAGAAGAATTTGACTTGCCTCGCCTTGGAAATGGCGTTTTGAGCCCCTTGGAAATCGAACAAATTAAAGTGATTAATCACTTGATAACAGAAAGAGAAATGTCTTTGGACGATGCCAAACGCACTTTTTCTTTCGAGCGAGAACGGTTGACACGCAAGCATAAAACATTGGATAGACTTATCGAAATACGACAATCCCTTGTGGGTTTAAAAAATAAAATAACGGAAAACGGCTCTTCGTCTGAATGACAAAGAGCCGTTTTATTTAGTTTTCACGCTTCATCAGTTCATTCGCAAAGCGACGCATATAGTTTTTCTTTTCTATACTGAGGGGGGTCTTATCGAGGTGTTCAAAAGCTATTTTAAGATAGTTCTCCATCTCTAATTCGGCAAAACGGCGTGCGCCTGTGTCTTCAAAAAGTTTTTTAACAGCTTCAACTTTTAGCACTTCTTCGATATTCGTATTTGACATAAAACCTTGTAATTCAAACTCTTGTATTTCGTTTGCTAATTCAAAAGCTTTTAGAACTAATATGGTTTTTTTATTTTGAACAATGTCACCACCTACTTTTTTTCCAAATTTAAGCGGGTCGCCAAATGAATCGAGTATATCGTCTTGAATTTGAAAAGCGATACCTATGTTGCGCCCGAATTCATAAAGGTGTTCAGCGTCTCTCTCAGTAGCACCACCGATGAGCGCACCCATTTGGAAAGCCGCTGCGATAAGAACCGATGTTTTGAACTCAATCATGCGGATGTATTGCGGAATGGTCACATCGTCGCAGGTCTCAAAATTCATGTCCATTTGTTGCCCTTCGCATACTTCAGTCGCCATTTTATTGAAAATATGGACCAAACGAATCTGTTTTTGTGCATCTACCCCCTCAGTATTCATCAAAAAACGATATGCCCAAATGAGCATCACATCGCCTGAAAGGATACCTGAATTGAGACAGTATTTTATATGCACCGTCGGTTGACCACGTCGCAAAGGGGCGGCATCCATAATATCATCGTGTAATAAAGAAAAATTATGAAAAACCTCAACTGCCATAGCAATGGGCAATGCTTTCACAATATTATCAGAAAACAACTCGCAACCCATCAGTGCCAACAAAGGGCGCAATCGCTTACCACCAATGCTGAGGATGTAATTAACAGGCTCATAGAGTTCCTTAGGTTGCTGTGAGAAGGTATGCTCCGTAAGATATTTTTGAAAAAGAATTTGATATTCTGGAATCGGGTACATTAATATTTTTTTTTCGACTTAAAGTTCCTCAAAATAAAACCTATAAATCGCTACTTGTAAATCAATTAGATGTCACAAATTACTATTTTGGGCAAATATAAATCGGTAATCATTTTTTTTATGGGTATGAGAACAAAAATAGGCATCAATTTTGATATTTAATTTTTTAATAAGTAAAAAATTACCCAATTTTGGGATGAATTTTGCAATGTATAAATCATCTTTAAATTCTAAAGTTCAAAATTTTTTTTGTGTAAATCTTCACTTAACAATTATTATCTATGCAACGATTTTCAAAACCTGTAGATATTTTACTCGTCGAAGACAACCCTGGCGATGTTCGTTTGACTCAAGAAGCGTTCCGTGAAGCGCGCACGCCCATAAAAATCAATGTGGCAATGGATGGTGAGGAGGCAATTGCCTACTTACGCCGCCTGTACCCATTTCAAAACGCAACACGACCAGATTTGATTCTGTTGGATTTGAATATTCCCAAAAAAGATGGGCGCGAAGTTTTAGCAGAAATAAAGGCAGACCCTCTTTTGCACGATATTCCTGTAGTCGTTTTGACGACCTCAAATGCCGATCAAGATATTCAAAAAACGTATAACCTCGAAGTCAATGCCTATATTAATAAGCCTGTTGACTTCGACCGCTTTTTTGATATAGTTCAAAAAATTGAAGACTTTTGGTTGATGACAGCAACATTGCCATCGGCTTTGACATGAGTTAAGTTACACATTTAGGAAGCTTAATAACTTCCTAAATGTTTGATTTTCAATTAATTATTTCTATTTTATCCTATTTGAACATAATATTATTACCCACCCACCTCCCACATGCACAGCTGAACATACACATATAGAGAAAACTTAATTTTTAACAAGGTAAACGACTGTGCATATTCCTATGAATACGAAACAATCAACCCATATCCTACTCATCGAGGACAATCCTGGCGATGCTCACCTCGTAAATATATACATGAAAGATGCTGCTTTCAAGTTTGAGATGTTTCATGCTGAAACGCTTTTTGAAGGTCAAGACATCATCACCAAGCAGGAAATTGACATCGTTCTGCTTGATTTATCGTTGCCCGATACGCAAGGTTTCAAAACTTTGAACTTATATTTGGAGAAAGTTCCCGATGTACCTGTCATTGTTTTAACAGGCGTAAACAATGAAATCGTTGGTTATCAAGCTGTTAAAGCGGGAGCTCAAGACTATCTTGTAAAGGGTCAATTTGACGGCAAACTCTTAGGGCGTTCTATTCGTTACGCCATTCAAAGACACAAAGAGGTTCAAAAACTCGAAGATACAAAAAGGGAAATGACAATTAATGAGCGTCGGATTACCAAAGCGCAACAATTGGCTGGGTTTGGCAACTGGGAGATGGATTTAGTGTCAAGTGAAATGATTTGGACAGATGAAATCTACCGCATTTTTGGGTTTCTTCCAGGGAGTATTACGACTGGGCTTTCCGATTATATCAATTATGTCCACTATGAAGATAAAGAAACGGTTGAAGCGTTTTTTGAAAATGCTATGAAAGACGGAAAACTCTATAAGGTAGAGCATCGAATCGTCGTTGACGGCAAATCAATCAAGTGGTTGGCGATTCATGCTCAAGTGTTTTGCGACGATATGACAAACCGTACCATGCTTGTCGGAGGTGTTCAAGACATTACAGAACGTAAAGCGAGCGAACAAATGATTGTAGAACAAAATATCAATCGCCAAACATCCATGATGAAAGATGAAGCGATGCAAGATATGAGCTTTCACATCAGAACCCCCCTCAGTAGTATTGTCAATTTGTTGTATGTGATGGAAACGACGACCATTTCACCGCTACAAACAGAACTTGTAGATGGCTTAAAAACATCAGTTGATGATTTGTCTCTGATGATTAATAATATGCTCAATTTCTCGATGCTCGTTAGCCAAAACTTGAAACCAGAAAATGAGGAAATGCCCATCATAGATTTTTGTAATTCCTTAAAAAAAGTCATCCAAATCAAAGCCGATAATGCAAAAGTTAAACTCGATTTTTCGCTCGGAGAGGATTTACCAGAAAAAATTATAGCCGACAGTAAAAAAATTACGCAAATCATCTACAACCTAATTGACCATGCCACCCGATATACGCCAACGGGTAATCGTATGAACGTTGACCTTGATGTTATTAATACGGATAAACAAGCCGCTTTACATATTAAGACATCTTATACTGGTAAAACACTGACACCCAATCAAATAAAAGAGTTATTAGAAGAAAATAAAATACTTGAAACGATAAAAAATGATGCAAACGAAAACGATAAACAACAATTATCGCTCGCTATTGTATCAAAATTAGTCAATATATTAAAAGGCACTTTCAATATTTCTGTCAAAGACAGTGACACAACTTTGTTTGAAGTCACATTGCCTGTCAAAGCTTTAAGAATGATGCACGTAGATGCTACAGCACCAGACGAACCGCTTAAAATCCTCTTGGTTGAAGACCACTTCTTGAACCAAATGGCGACTAAAAAATTATTGATGAATTGGTCGCCGTTTGTCACCGTTGATATTGCCGAAAATGGTTTGATTGGAGTCGATAAATACAAAGCGCATGGCTACGATTTGATCTTGATGGATTTGCAAATGCCTGTTATGAATGGATTTGATGCCACTATACGCATCCGTGAAAAATCTGCTATTCCCATTATTGCCCTCACAGCGACAGCGAGTAAACAAGAAGCTGACCGTTGTTTTGAAATTGGTATGAACGATTATGTTAGCAAACCATTCAAACCAAGTGAGTTATACATGAAAATCATGAATGCTTTGGCGAATGCTGTAGAAAAAATTTGATAACAAGGTTTTAAGAAAATAGAAAAATGAGGCTCGTTTAAAACAAGCCTCATTTTTAATATACAATATCACGCACATCAATTATTTAGCTTTTTTGAGCTCCAATCTAATTGTCTCTACCAAAGAAATAGGTACTTCAAGCTCGTAAGCGATTTGAGCGTCTTTTAATTCAGTATTTTGGATAAGAATTTCAATCGTTTTACGCTTGGTATCTTGTATTTTTCTTAAGGTATTTGCTTCACCAATAGCGATACCTTTTTCCATACCTTTTTCCATGCCTTTTTCCATGCCTTTTTCCATACCTTTTTCCATGCCTTCTTCTTCGGCTATGTCAAAAATCGTTTTAAATGCAGTTGCCATTTTTTTATCTGGATTTAATTGTTCAACAATATGATTAAATATTTTGCCTTCTAATTTTGAACGCCTTTGAGAATAGACTAATAGCATTTTCAAGTACGTCTGAAACAAAAGTGACGGCGATGAATCCTCCACAAATTTAAGTATTTCTCCCAAATGCTGCTGAAAAAATTCTTTGTCTTGTGCATGTTTGAGCGCAACAAATGCCGCACGCAGTTCACCTAAATCAAGGGCGGCAGCTATTTCATCATCGCTCATCGCTTGTAAATCAATAACGATGTATTTTGGAAATGAAACATATTCTAAGATGGTTTGGGGCAAATACTTAGCAAAATAGTCATACAATCGCTTGTAATGCCATCTTTTCGCCCCATGATATATCAAAATAGGCACCACAATACTCGGCGGTTGCATATTGTTAATATCCATTAATTGAATACTACGGACGTAATCCTCTATCTGAAAATCAATCGGTCTTTTAGGTATGCTGCTTTTAAACTCGCCCAAAAAACAAAATCTGAAATTCGGCAGTTTTCTTTTCTTTCGAATGGACTTTGGTATAGCTTTTTTATTCAGTGAAGCCTCATAAATAGTATCGGAATAGGTGATTTCTAACGCATCGTCCACATGTGTATCCGATAACCGTTTTAAGGTTGAAAAATCAATATACTGTTTGAGGTCATCAGGCACGGTAAATTGTAAGATTTTCAGGACCAATTCGGGATAACTGAATATACCTCTGACAAAATCATCGTGGTCTTTGTTTCGTCTGCGATTTGCTTCTTGTGTTGTTGTTTTCTTCATAATGTTTAGTTTTAAAATAAAAGAAAGACGAATCTATCAAAAGAATTTTGATTTTATCTCAAAATAATTTCTCTAACTCAAAAGGTTATCTAATTTAGCAGTCATTAATAAAAACCAACGCCTTATACTGAGGGGGTACTTCAACAAGAATCAAATTTGGATAACGATGACTAAATCACATTCTC
>JANMJN010000567.1:0-1896 GCA_031371355.1 Saprospiraceae bacterium | reverse complement strand
CTCGAATTGTTGTTTGATGGGTGTTATTTGCGTCGCATCTGTCAATTCTGGATACATAATCATGACGGGCAATTGATAAGCGGCTGATTTGAACTTCCAAGGATCATCGAAATTGATATCCATTTGCAGCAAAATGCCGTCATTGCCGATGTTCACTCTGTTGTCTTTAACTTCAATTTGTTCCGTCAACATATATAAGCCTTGGAATTGACCATTCAGTGTCAATTCGACGGGTACAATGTTGTTGGTGAAGGGGATATTCAAGAGTTTGCCGATTTTCATGGCAACAGGATTGAGCGTGTGCATCCCGTCGAGGTAATTGGCTAATAAAATCCAGTCTTTTGCAGCCGCCATACCCAACAAAGGGGCTTTGGTATCCAATTTAATTTTGTAGGGCTTCTTTGGATACCTCCAAGTTGTGTTACCGCGCCCCCGAATTTGTGTTGTACCGGTGTAGTCGCTGTAAATGCTTTTCCCGTTTATCGCAATATCGCCTGGGATATAGATGTCTTTGGAGCTGATAGACGCACCGCCTTTGGTGGTCATATTGATTTGCGGCAAATTGTTGACAAGGGCGACAACGGGTTCTTCAACTTTCCCAACGATAGGGTCTTTGTCCTTTTGTTTACAACTCAAAAAACCCAATAAAAAGAGGGTTGCGAAAAGAATGTTATTAAATTTGGCAGTATCTGACATTTGCATTTTGTATTGATTTATTTTACCACAACCTTCCGAAGGTTTCAAACCTTCGGAAGGTTAGTGCTCGCAACCTTAAAATCCCAAGCATCCTGATTCAAACCTCAATCCATCTTCAACACCTTCCTCGGCAACAAACCATCACGTTGCGCAGTATGCCAAATAAACGACGCGATGATTGTTGCAGCTTGTTTTAAGTCGGCTTCAATCAAGTGGTCAAATGTGTCCATATTCGTGTGGTGCGTCCGTGTCATATATTCAATCGGGTCTTGAATGAATTGAAAGCCAGGAATACCTGCCGCATCAAAAGATTGATGATCCGTACCGCCTGTGTTAGAAACCGTAATGGTACTCGCTTGCAGGTCTTTGAAAGGCTCTAACCACGTTCTGAAAATGGGTCTCACGTCTTCATTGCCTTGTAGATAAATGCCGCGAATTTTGCCAGTGCCATTGTCCAAATTGTAGTATGCAGAGATTTTGGCTTGTTCAGGCTTCAAGGATTGGACAGTACGGGCTTTGATTTCAGCAAAATGCTGATTGACATAAGCCACCGAACCGAGCAAACCTTGCTCCTCGCCTGTCCACAAAGCCATGCGCAATGTGCGGCGCGGCTTAACGCCTGATTCTTTAATCGTTTCCGTCAAAATACGGGCGACTTCCATCATCACCGCAGAACCTGCGGCATTGTCCGTTGCACCCGTCGCAGATTGCCAAGAATCGAGGTGTGCGCCAAACATGACCACTTCATCTTTCAAATCCGTACCGGGTATTTCAGCGATGAGATTGTGCTCCGTTTTGTCTGGATTCGTATAATTTGCCTTGATAGACATACTCACTTTCACAGGTAAACCCTTTAGCGCCATACGAAATAGGCGGTTATATTGCTCTGCATCCATCGTCATTTGTGGCAAGACTTCTGCACCTTCATCGCGTGCTTGACCCTCTTTGGCAGATGCGCCAGATATGAAAACAGTACCTAAATCTCCTGCAAAACTGCGGTCAATGGTGCCCAAAGGTTTTTCATCATACAACATTTTGCGCATGGCTTTGCTAAACTCATTGTCGCCAAAACCGAAATTGCGCAAAGTGCGTGGCGTTGGCTTCGAGGCATTCGCCATTTCCAAGAGCGAAGAGTCGGCAAAACGTTTAGCGGGTGCATCAAATCCAATTTTTACGTTGCGTATGGTGTCCATCAAAACG
>JANMJN010000505.1:0-5673 GCA_031371355.1 Saprospiraceae bacterium | reverse complement strand
GTGGAAATCCACTTCCAGCGGTGTGAACTGGACACCTATTTTTGACAAAGAATCTAATCAAAGCGTCGGTTCTATCACTGTCAATCAGGCTAATCCAGCCGAAATTTGGGTCGGTACTGGCGAGGGCAATCCGCGCAATTCTCAAAACTTCGGTAATGGTATATACAAAACCATTGACGGCGGTAAAACGTGGAAAAACATGGGTTTGAATAACTCACGTGCAATACACCGTATCGTTGTCAATCCTCAGAATTCTAATATCGTCATAGCAGGTGTTCAAGGTTCTGCTTTTGGACCCAACGAAGAACGTGGCGTTTTTAAAACAACGGATGGTGGTAAAACATGGCGTAAAGTGTTGTATATCAATGACCAAACGGGGGTGGGTGATCTGATAGTTGACCCATCAAACCCCAATAAAATTATCGCTGCGATGTGGGAATTTGGGCGTAAACCTTGGACTTTCAACTCTGGTGGCAAAGGTTCAGGCATTTATACGACTTATGATGGTGGCGAAAATTGGACTAAATTGACGGACAAAGAAGGTTTGCCAAAAGGCGATTTGGGTCGTTGTGGCTTGGCAATTTCTCGTTCAAAACCCAATATCGTTTATGCGCTCATTGAAGCGAAAGAAAATGCGATTTACCGTTCTGACGATGGTGGTTCAAAATGGCGCAAAGTCGGAGTCAACGGCGACCGTCCATTTTATTACGCCGAAATGTATGTTGACCCTTTGAATGAAAACCGTATTTACAATATTTTCAGCCGCGTGCACCGATCCGAAGATGGCGGCAAAACATGGTCTGAATTGTTGGATTATGGACATGTTCATCCTGACCATCATTCCTGGTGGATTCATCCGACGAATCCCAATTACATGATTGACGGCAATGATGGTGGCTTGAATATTACCCACGATATGGGTGCAACATGGCAGTTTGGCGGCAATATTCCTGTTGGGCAATTCTATCATGTCAACGTGGACAACGAAATTCCTTACAATTTATACGGTGGTTTGCAGGACAACGGTTCTTGGGTCGGTCCGTCGGCTATATGGCGGTCGGGTGGTATCCGCAACTCAGATTGGCAGGAATTGTACTTCGGCGATGGCTTCGATGTGATGCCTAAAAAAGGTGATACACGTTATATATATGCTATGTCGCAAGGCGGTAGTGTGGCGTTTATTGACCGCAAAACAGGCTATCAAAATTATGTTCAACCGCAACACCCTGACCCCTCAGTAGAATTGCGCTACAACTGGAACGCAGCAATGGCACAAGATCCCAACAATGATTGTGGTATCTATTTTGGCTCTCAATTCCTACATTATTCAACGGATTGTGGCCAAAACTGGACAATTCTATCGCCTGATTTGACAACCAATGACACGTCAAAAATCAATGCGTCGCAACGTACAGGCGGCTTAACGCCCGATGTGACGAATGCGGAAAACCATTGTACGATTTTAGCCATTGCACCCAGTCCTGCCGACAAAAATGTGATTTGGATTAGTACTGACGATGGCAATTTACAATTGACACAAGACGGTGGTAAAACTTGGAAAAATCTATCTGCTGCCTTGCCCAATTGCCCAAAATTTGCTTGGATACCACAGATTGAGGTGTCTCAAAAAAATGCAGGCGAAGCATTTGTTATAGTCAATAATTATCGGCAAAACGACTTCAAGGCTTATGCTTACCATACAACGGACTATGGTAAAACGTGGGAGCGCATTGTCAACGAAAGCCAAGTGCCGACTTATACTTTGTGCTTTACGCAAGACCCAGAAGTGACCAATTTGTGGTTTCTGGGTACCGATGATGGTTTATATTTTACGTTTGATGGTGGTAAAAATTGGACAAAATGGACAAACAGCTACCCCTCAGTACCGACTATGGATATGAAAATTCAAGCACGCGAAGCCGATTTGGTCTTAGGTACTTTCGGTCGTGCGTTTTGGGTTTTAGACGATATTCGTTTTTTACGTGAAATTGCCAAGACCAATACAGCTGTATTGAACAAAAACCTAAGGATTTTTGACCCCTCGGATGCATATTTAGCATATACACGTAGCTACGACGGTGAGCGTTTTTCTGCCGATGCCGTTTTTGAAGGACAAAATAAATCGCCAATTGCCATGTTTACGGTTTGGCATAAGCCTAAAAAAGAAGATAAACCCGCAGCAGACAAAGCAAAAGAGGAAAAAATCGAAGATCCTCAAGCACCAGCAGGTGGTCGCGGTGGTGGCGGCAGACGTGGTGGTGGAAATGCATCAAGCGGTGGCGGCGACAAAGCAAAAATCACGGTTCTTACTGAGGGGGGTGATACGATGCGTACTTTCAGTTCGTCGCTTGATTCGGGCATGAACCGTATTTATTGGCAACTCAATCGCAACGGTGTCCGTTTTCCA
The DNA here is from genome assembly GCA_031371355.1 of Saprospiraceae bacterium. GTDB lineage: Bacteria > Bacteroidota > Bacteroidia > Chitinophagales > Saprospiraceae > JAAFJT01. The sequence goes on along the minus strand of JANMJN010000505.1, from coordinate 3,266 downwards.
AGTTGGACAGATAGCCCAAGTGGTGAGGCAGAAGATGCGCCAGGCACAGGTGGACAAGTTTTACCTGCTCGTTATAAAGTCGTAATCAGCTATAAAGGTGAAAAAGACTCTACTTTTGTCACGGTCAAAGCTGACCCACGTGTGAATTTTTCGCTGAAAGATATGCAGGAACGCGATGCTGTGCGAAAAGATTTATCGGACATGACGCAGCGCATCACCGATGCTTTCAACCGTTTGAAAGAAGCAAACAAAACGGTGAGTTTGGTTGACGGTTCAATGGTGAATGCACCCGATTCGACTAAAAAAGAGGTTGAAAAATTGGGTAAAGCCATGAAAGACAGCATTTTAACCATACAGAAATTGTTTATGGCTCCCAACGACCAGAAAGGTATTGTTCGCGTATCAGGTGCTTTGATGGACGAGGTTCAGAAAGCGAGTTTCCTTTTAGGCACAAGCCCGGGTAAGCCGTCGAGTAATGGTCAAGCGGCTATAAATGCGGCTAAGGTCAAAACAAAGGAAGTGATTGGAAAAGTCAATCAGTTTTTTGAAAAAGATTGGATGAAATATCAACAGAAAGTGGAAGCGGCAAAGTCGTCGTTATTCAAGAAATATGAACCGATTAAGGTGGATTAAAGCCTTCTTTTGGAACAAAAAGAGGCTGTATTTCTTTACTTCGTCATCGAGACGTATCGCCTCGATGACGAAGTTCCTTATAGCCTAAAACCAAGACTTAAATGTAGAACTCAGATGTTTTAACGCGTATTATTGAAAAAATCATAGCATAACTATGCATCAATAGTAAGTCATAAAGTCTAATTTACCTCCAATTGACCAATAAAAAAAAGGTTTACTGCACCAACGATATGTTTTGGTGCAGTAAACCTTTCAAGTTATCCATCAGACAACGATTACTTTTTCAAGCCAATCTCTCGCAATCTTTCATCCAAATACTCGCCTGCTGTAATAGGCTCATATGCACATGGGCTCTCTGCCGTAACCGTTTGTGGCAAGCAAGTCAAGTCCATTTCAGGCACTGGATGCAAGAAAAAAGGAATAGACAAACGCGGCAAATCCCATTCCGAACGCGGCGGATTAACAACGCGATGCGTCGTTGATTTCAAGAAATTATTGGTCAAACGCTGCAACATATCGCCCACATTGATGACAATTTCATCGGCTTCTGGCACCACATCTTTCCATTCATTATCTTTTGTTAACAATTGCAAACCACCTGCCGAAGCACCGACAAGGAGCGTGATAAGGTTGATATCCTCATGCTGTTCCGCTCGAATGGCAGATTTGGGCTCCTGCCGAATCGGTGGATAGTGAATGGCACGTAAAATTGAATTGCCTTGTTCAATTTTATTATCAAAATAATGCTCACCAATATTGAGATATAAACCAATAGCTTGCAGCAACGAACCGCCAGCCTGCTCAAAAGCTTGATATAACTGGATACCCAATGCCGTAAAAAGCGGTTTCTCATCAACATGAATGTTATCAGGATACAAGTCCTCGTTATCGTCTCCGTCTGGCACTTCTTGACCAATTTGAAAAAACTCCTTCAAATCAGCGACATCTGTATGCTTGGCGTGCTCTTTTCCAAAACTTGTATAGCCCCGTTGACCTGCCAATTGAGGATCTTCATATTTGCGTTTGACTTCAACTGGCAAAGCAAAAAAAGCTTTGGCTTCACTGTAAAAATCGTCAATCACCGATTTAGGAATACCATGGTTGATAACACCGACAAAACCCACCTCATGAAAAGCTTTGCCCAATGTTTCGACAAATGCTTGACGTTGTTGCGGTGTGCCGCTCCTGAATTTTGATAAATCAACAACTGGTATGGCTCTTTGCTCTTTCATTATATGTTTTTTTATAGATGATTTTTAGTATTTGATTGAACTTCGTTTATCCGTATAAATGATCATTTTCACTGAGATGGGGCAAAATTAGACAAACTTGTCAATTCTCATAAAAAAGAATACCGCATGCAATTTAGCTATTTTTACAAAAACGATGTGTTATTTCTGAACAAAAAAAAGTCTGCATTTCTCCTTGAAATGCAGACTCAAACAAGATTACGGTCTGTTTTTACCGTAAAAAGTGACTATTTATTCTATGCTATCAATTACATTGCGACCATTTGTTTCGCTTTCCGCCATCACCATCCATCATATCTGAATCGACACAAAAAGCGTTTGCGATTCTTTTATTTTGGCACTTTTTACTTTTTTTACTTTTTACTTACTCCCTCAGTATAAAACTTGTTTTGTTGAACAAATTTACGAGCTTTACAGCCATAAACCAAACTGATATTTCTTATAAACTCATAGACAAAACTGATAAGAATGAATTTTCAGCAATTAGAATACATTTTAGCCGTGGATACACAACGTCATTTTGCCACCGCCGCCGAGAAGTGTTTTGTGACCCAACCGACCTTGAGCATGATGATTCAAAAATTGGAAGACGAGTTAGGTGTCAAAGTTTTTGATCGTTCCAAACAACCTGTTGTGCCTACTGAAGTCGGCGTTCAACTAATTGAACAAGCACGGTCTATTTTGCACGAAGTGAAAAAGCTGCGTGAAATAGCAGATTTAGAACAAAATGAAATAAAAGGCGAGTTGCGTTTAGCCATCATACCGACACTTGCACCGTATTTAATGCCCCTTTTTATTCGATCATTTTCAGAAAAGCACCCCTCAGTAAAATTATATATTTCAGAGTTGACAACAGATCAAATTGTTAGAAGACTCAAACAAGACCAACTTGATGTCGCCATCATGGCAACGCCAACAAGTGAAAGCAGCCTATCAGAAGACCCCCTTTTCTTTGAAGAATTCGTTGTTTATGCCGCCCAAGCGGAAACAATTTTATCAAAAAAATACGTCCTTTCTGACGATATTGATGTCAATCGCCTTGTTTTATTAGAGGAAGGACATTGTTTGAGGTCTCAAATTCTGAATTTGTGCGCATTGAAAGAGTCCGCAGGTTTTGTCAATAATATCTTCTACGAAGCTGGGAGTATCGAAACTTTGAAACGTATGGTTGAAGCCAATTCTGGCATCACGATTCTACCAGAATTGGCTTTGAAAAATTTAGATGAAGATCAAATGCGCTTTGTCCGTTTTTTCAAATCACCTGCACCTGTGCGTGAAGTGAGCCTTGTAACGCGACGTGCTTTTGTTAAAAAACGCTTGATTGAAGTGTTGAAACAAGAAATTTTAGACAATTTACCAACTGATTTGAGGCGGACATCAAAG
>JANMJN010000465.1:0-2521 GCA_031371355.1 Saprospiraceae bacterium | reverse complement strand
AATGAGATACGTGGCATGAAAAATTGCCCTTGTTATACGGCTTCTGGTACTTTGCGTTCGGACTCAATAGTTGTTTGTTTTGGTTTGACGGGTCGGGCGATACCGCTCAATGATGCCCGTTTGGATGGTAACGATGTGGCGGAGTTTGTACTCCACGATGGTTCAGCAAACCTAAGAGGGAATATTTTGAAAAGAAACAAAGCAGGTATTTTTGATGTCTCAAATCTGCAATTTAACCGTGTTTATTATATCGCCTATATTGTTGGAGACTCTTTATCGAATGGTTCAGTGGATTTGACTAAGCCCTGTGCTTCTACAAGTCGCAGTATTCCTATTATTTTCAAAAACAGGTTGATAGCGGGTTTGACAGGCGATACAACGATTTGTCGCTTTGATATTGCCACTTTAAAATTTAATATCAATCCAATAGGCACTTGCAATATTACACTCAGAGACGAGACGGGCAACCGTTTCCTCACTAATGTGCTGAGTGGTCAGACCTTGTCAGTAAATCCTTCATTTTCAACGACTTATGTCTTATTAGATGTTAAAGATAATAACGGCTGTATTGCTGAACTGACCGACTCAGCACGCGTCAACCTAAAACCGCTGCCTATTTCAAATGCAGGTATTGACCGCAGCGTGTGTCAAACAAATGTGGTTTTAGATGCAGCGGAAAATTTGCAATATATCGGTCGCTGGTCAAGCCCTACTGGAAATGTCCGAATTTTAACGCCATCTGACCCCAAATCAGTTGTTGAAAACCTACAAAATGGACGCAATATTTTTGTTTGGTCAGTTGCGGACACAACTTGCGTCAATTATACGGTGCGGGATACGATTCAGATTTTTCTGCCTTTATTGCCAAAAGCAAACACTTTGTCGCTTATTACGACTGTTGGAAAAGCCGTTTCAGGGACAGTCAGCGAAAATGCACCGACAGGAACTTACACTATTACACAGTTGACAAATCCAGTGGCAGGCACTTTTGATTTGTTTAATAACGGTAGTTTTATTTATCGCCCTGATACGTCTTTTGTGGGTATTGTTAAGTTCAAATTTGCTATTTGTAGCGATATTTGTACGCGATTATGTGATACTGGTGAGGTGCGTATTTTGATAAATACTAAATCAAAAGACACTGTTACGGTTCAAATCGTAGATATTCCAAATGCCATTACACCCAATGGCGATGGCAAAAATAATGCTTTACGTATTGATGGCATCGAGCAATATCCAAATAATGAACTCATCATTTTCAACCGTTGGGGCGACATTTTATACAAAGCCAAACCCTACCACAACGACTGGCAAGGTGTCAACCAAAGCGGTGGCGATTTGCCTGAAGGCACCTATTATTATGTCCTGCGTTTAAACGTTAATGATGGTAAAATACTGAAGGGCAATATGACAATCCTTCGGTAACGATGAAGTATGAATGATAAATGATGAATTTACCACACACAGTAAAATTCATCATTTATCATTCATACTTCATCATTATTCATTGTCTTTCAAGCACTTTAGCTTCATTCCACAAAGCATCCATTTCCTCAAGCGACATGTCTTCAAGTTCTCGGGGAGCGTTTTTTTCAATAAATTCAAATCGTCGTTTGAACTTTCGATTGATTTTTTCTAAAGCTGTTTCAGGGTCAATATGGATAAAACGGGCATAATTGATAAGTGAAAAAAGCACATCACCAAACTCTTCTTCGCGTTTTTCGGCGGACATACTGAGGGGTATCATTTCCTTGAATTCTTGAATTTCCTCTTCTACTTTTTCCCAAACTTGGTCAGCAGAGTCCCATTCAAAACCCACTTTGGCAGTTTTTTCCTGCATTCTGTAAGCCTTGACCATAGCGGGCAAAGACTTTGGCACGCCTTCCAAAACGGATTTTTTACCTTCTTTTAGCTTCAGTTTTTCCCAATTGGCTTTCACATCTTCTTCATCTTTGACCACCACATCACCATAAATATGCGGATGCCGATAAATGAGTTTTTCACAAATCGCATTCAAGGAATCGGCAATGTCAAAAGCCCCTTTTTCATCACCAATTTTAGCATAAAAAGTCATGTGCAACATCAAGTCGCCAATTTCTTCTTTGATACCTTTGAGGTCATTGTCCAAAATGGCATCAGCGAGTTCATAAGTCTCTTCAATTGTCAAATTGCGCAAACTTTCAAGGGTTTGTTTTTTGTCCCAAGGACATTTTTCGCGGAGGTCGTCCATAATATCGAGCAATCGTCCGAAAGCATCGAGTTTGTCTTGTTTTGAGTTATTAGGCATATTGATATTTCTATATTTTTGGTAAAATTAAACACAAAATACTGTGCTTGCATTCCGATTCGTCGGAGAAGGGTGTTATTTTTTTAAAAAAAATGCCGCTAACTAATAACAGTTAGCGGCGAGGGATGAAGTGTTTGAAGCGGCATTCTTCTATTTCTTCTGTGCTATAGCTTGCATTGCTATCATTTGTTTCATTGTTTTATCCATCCCTTCGGTCGAGCCGTCAAGGAAAAT
>JANMJN010000451.1:0-1657 GCA_031371355.1 Saprospiraceae bacterium | reverse complement strand
CTTTTCCTTTCAATGATGCGTTTTATGCGTAAAATCGTTGATATTGCTCAAAAAGAAGACAACAACTGGATGAAGCGCATGAAATGAAAAACATGCCAATTTAGACGTATTAAAACTGTTGTACTAATTTTTCTAGCACTTTTTTCGTTTTTTTTTTGACATTAACATATTAACACTGCTGTTTGATTGTCTATAACGGCGCCATCAATAAGAATAAATTAAATTAAACCATCATGGCTGAAAAACATTTTTCCCGCAGAAATATTGACTTTATACTCTTCGAAGTCCTTGACGTTGAAGCTTTAACGCATTATGATTTTTTCAATGCCCACGACAAGGAAACCTTTGGAATGGTCTTAGATGCGATGACTGATATTGCCGAAAAAATCATGAAACCGGCTTTCGTTGACTCCGATCGTCATCAACCTGAATTGGTCAATGGTCAGGTGAAAGTGCATCAAGGCGTTCATAATTTTTACAAGGCTTTTAGTGAAACAGGTTTGTTATCAGCTCCATTTCCTTTTCAATACAATGGACAACAACTGCCCAAAGTTGTCAATGCGGCCGCAGAGTTTATCGGCGGCGGCGCACACAACAGCTTTATTATGTATTCCGATTTGACAAAAGGTGCTGCCAATTTGATTATCAAATTCGGTACAGAAGAACAAAAACAACAGTTTGCCCTCAAAATGCTGTCTGGCGAATGGACAGGCACCATGTGTTTGACTGAAACGCAAGCAGGTAGCTCATTGTCTGATGTGGCGACAACGGCATCGCCCCTACCCGATGGTTCGTTTAAAATAAAAGGTCAAAAAATATTCATTTCAGCTGGCGACCATGATGTAACTGACAATATTGTTCACCTCGTTTTAGCCCGCATTGATGGTGCACCCCAAGGGACAAAAGGAATTTCTCTGTTTATTGTGCCTAAAAAACGCTTTGATGTCATTGCGAGGAATGAAGCAACCAAGGGGGGGCAATTGGTCTCGAATGATGTCAGTTCCATTGGCATTTACCACAAAATGGGGCAAAAAGCAACGCCCGCCATGCACTTAGGTTTTGGCGAAAAAGACGATTGCATCGGCTATCTACTCGGGGAACCGAATCGAGGACTGCCACAGATGTTTTTGATGATGAACGGGGCGCGACTTGGTGTCGGTTTGGGTGGTATTCACATCGCTTCGGCAGCTTATTATGCCTCATTGCAATATGCCCATGAGCGTCCACAAGGGCGGCGAATGAACGAGAAAGGTGCATTGGGCGAACCAACAACCATCATACACCACCCTGATGTGAGGCGTATGTTGCTGTTTCAAAAAGCCATCGTGGAAGGCGGTTTATGCCTTATTTTACAATGTTTTAAATATTTGGACTTAGAGCGCGTCGAACAAGACCCCTCAGTAAAACAGCACTACAACGACCTTTTAGAACTCCTCACACCCGTTGCTAAGACTTTTGGGGCTGAAATGGGCATGCTTGCCACCAATCAAGGCTTACAAGTCTTAGGCGGCTATGGTTATACCGAAGACTTTAAGTTGGAACAATTGGCACGTGATGTCCGCATCATGAGTCTTTATGAAGGGACAACGGGTATTCAAGCCCAAGCCGTCTTAGGTCGTCAAATACCTCGAAATGGTGGCAAAGCCATTGATTTGTG
>JANMJN010000437.1:0-5841 GCA_031371355.1 Saprospiraceae bacterium | reverse complement strand
CACTTTTCGCCTTTGCATTAAACTCATGTTCTGTAAAATTACGGATAACTTTCGACAACATGCACATTGAGACCTCTGATACTGAGGGCGTCAATTTCCCTTCAAAACTGGCTTGAAAATCTTGAAATAACGCTTCTCGTTGTACACCCGACCATAGCGTCTCGCTCGATGAATATGTTTGTCTATCGGTGTTATAAATAGGAGATAATTTTGCAACAACTGCTGATATTTCAATCCGTACATTCATACCTGACTTCAAACTTGGATTGGACAAACCAATGACAAAACTGGGCTTTGACACAAAAGACTCCACAACACCACCTGTCATATTTTGCCGTGATGTGTTGCGATCATATTGCCATTTTTTATCGTCCTTTTCTTCAAAAAATTTCCCCCCCTCAGTATCCAATACATAAATATCACATGCCGCAGTGCCCGTCGGCTGCACAAATCGGCTGATAAAAGTTGCTGAAATACCCGTTTTGTCCACCAATTTGGTCAATTGCGCAGCTAAACTCACCCATTCCATCGGCTCATTTTTAGATTCCATTGCGGCAAATGAATAATACCAACGAACAGTACCGATCGGCAACTGTACGGGTAAGGTCAATCTTGACCGACCATTTATTTGTGACACTATGCGACTATCTAAATAAAAACTTTGTGGCGCAGAAAGGGTTACAACTGAAAAAACAGTGTCATAAAGGCGATTTTGTTGAGAAAATAGAATCGTTAGAGAACCCAAAACAATAAGGCACGTTGTGATAATTTGTTTCATAAAAAATTATGATTAAGGTTATTAAATATTAATTTTTTATTTTATTTAATTTTTTTATAAAAAAAAGTGAAATAAGCGTTCTTTGAGTTTCAAGAAAAATACTCCAAAAATGCTTATTTCACTTAAGTTTAAAACAATATATCAAGATAAAACGAGGGAACAAAGGTATTTATTTCGAAATAACCAAGTTACTTATACCTCTTTTTTCAAAAACTGACGCAACAAAGCCCCTGATGAAGTCGCAAATCCTGTGACAAATCCGCCTAAAGTACCTGTAGCATAAATGAGCTGCATACTACTCAATTGACCACCCAACATGCCTGAAATAGTGTTCCCCATCAAACTACCGTTAACTGTACTTTGGTATGCAGCATAGGTACTCCAAATCAAAAACATAGACAAAAATCCATATGCGAAGCTCTGCGTAGGTGTTTCTGCCAACCAATATCCCACCCAAAAACCGACAATCGCAATTGTCCACCAAGGGAATAGTATCTGTGATATTATTCCAAGAAGTGCAATTGAGGCAACGCCAGTAAAAGAAGACATAATTTGTTCTTTTATAGTCTTACCCGTTTCTTTCTCTTTAGTTTTAAGAGCATCCGCACCAAGTGCTTTTCCTTCTGTATTACCAAATTCACTTTCTATATTTTTAAGATTGCCCATTTGATTTTGAATCTCATCAAAAGACATTTTGCTTTTACCTTTATCTGCCATTTTAACTAAATTTATTATTGTTAAATAGTTGATTTTTAATTTATTGTGCCTTGAAAAACTCTTGAACACATGTCAAATTTGCATGTTTTTCATCTGCTTTGTGCATAAATACCGCTTCGTAATAATCCCCTTTTGTCCAAGTATCCATGAATTGGTCATAATATTTACTACCCGGATTTCCAGATTGACCACCCGGATAAACAACATAAGCATGTGGTCTGTCGGGAGCTAATTCGACTATCATACGCCATGACGGACCGTGGTTTTTCTTAACGGCATTGATTGATTTAGCATAACCACCATTCGCAATATGAGCACGCCCGAAGCCAGGAATATTAGCTATATGTGGAATTTCAGTATCTTTATAATGCGTCCAAATCATAGTAGGTTTGCCCGGATATTTCAATTGAATCTCTGCTTGCACTTTGGGAAGTTCTGCTGCCATTTTTTTGAAACTTATTTCTAACAAGTCTTTAGGTGTTTCTTTTTTATCTTTTGTAGCTTGAATGTCAAAAAATTTGTTGCTCACATCCCCCCTCAGTATAGCGATGGTTCGCCATGCTGTTGGTTTGAGAATGCGGTCTTTTTCAGGTCTTGTCAATATTTCATCCCAAACTTCGCTGTAAAAGGCTTTAAACCATTCCTCGAAATAAATCGGTGCCACTTTATCCGCATCGTAGTTATAATCCCAATTTTTCAAAGCAGCCAAAAGTGGCTTCATCTCATCAGTAAGTGCCGTTGTATCTAACAATTTTATCATGGTTGGCAAAACCTCTTGCGCATGAAGACTAAAATTATTGACCTGCATTTTTTTCATGGAGTCAATTGTTATGTCATTCATTTTTGACAACATATTATTGATGATACGCCCACGATAAGCTTCAAAATTTTCTGAATTGTAGTAATATGGGTACGAACCATCCGTTGACTGTTGATTCGCAGAAGAGACGAAACCGCGTGCCGGATTTTTATATCCAGGGTTCATATCTTTTGGCACAAAGCCTTTCCAAGCACTGGCAGAACTCGAACCATCTTGCACAAAACGCCCTTGTTCTTTCGCTTTTATGGGAAAAATACCACCTAAACGTAAGGCAATATCCCCATTCTTGCAAGCAAAAGCAAAATTTTGAGCAGGTACATTATAGCCTTCAATTGCCTTTGCATAGTCGTCATAGCTCTTAGCTTTGTTGAGCATAACAAACGATTTAATACCCGATTTCAGCACATCATTCGCCAACCAATGAAAAGCCATATTTGCCGCAGGAATCGTATCGTTGTCATAGACAATAGGTCCCCAAACAGAATATTTGACGGTGTCTTTGATGATACCGACACCTTTAACCATAATTTCCTCAACACGTAGTTCAACTTTTTTAGTCGCCCCATCATACTGATATTCCGTACGAGATGGATTAGTCCATTTCATAGCGTACCAATCCGCAACATCATGCCCCACATTGGTTTGTGTCCAAGCAATGTTATCATTAAATCCGATGATGATAGCAGGTAAGCCCGGTATCGAAACGCCATAAGCATTCATATCCGGGGTTGAAATTTGCATTTCGTACCAAATTGAAGGCATTTTAAGCCCTAAATGTGGGTCACCACATAATATGGGGTTTTTGTTTTTGGTTTTTGATGGTCCGACTACCCAATTGTTTGAGCCATTGCCTTCATCAGGCTGCAAGTCCTCGTGCATACTTGGAAAGTCAATCATACTGAGGGGGTTAATTTTAGTGTCAGAAGAAACAGCAGAAGTCGCCCCTTTTGATGCAGATGCTGTCTTAAAAGTGGTTCCAGAAGGTACAACGGGTTGTTGTTCAGGGAAAGTTTCAGGATAAATGAAGTCGAAATCCTTGCCAAACAAGGCTTTTGCATTGGTTGCTTGCACATCGCTTTCGCCGAGTGCCAAATCCATAGCCATGTAAGTCGCCAGCAAAGACATATGCATGGGTGTCCATAATTCAGGTTTTGCACCCAAAATTTTATATTCAATCGGATAATCTCTGGGGTCTAAGTTGCCGATAAAAGAATTCACACCCATACAGTAGGCGTTAATCATTGCCCACGTTTCAGGCTCTGTTTGCCATTCTTGCACTGTTTTTGCAGCACCCAAAGTAATGCCACGTCGCCTTTGCAGTTTATCAACATCAATAGTTGACAAACCCACACGAAGGGGTCTATCACCGAGAATTTCAGAGAGTCGCCCACCAGCAGCGCGGGTAATAAAATCCATTTCCCATAGGCGGTTTTGTGCATGAAGATTGCCTTGAACGAAAAAGGCATCTTCTATGTTTTCTGCAAAAATATGCGGCACCATACGGTCGTCATAAACAACTTTAACATTGTTTTTTAGCCCTTGCGATATTTGGTTGCCAGGCAGTTCATCAAGCGGTTTGGCATTGTGCCAATAACCTTGAAAAGGACTGAATAAGCTACCAAAAGCAGGAATAGGCACACCTTTTATATTTTGTGGTGTATTCAGAAACCACGTTAAAGCGATGGTCGTTAAGAACGACAGAAGTAATTTGGTTAGTTTCATATTGTTTTGTTTAAGCCTTCTCGAATAAAATTCAAAAAAACTAGGATAGAATGCCTTTTATACTGAGGGGGTGAAAAACGGATAAATGTAGGAAATAATAAACGAATTTTCGCTAAATATTGGTCTCGTTTTTTCAAAACAAAAAAAATCCGCAACTCGTTTGACCAGTTGCGGATTTTTTTTTGCTTAAAAAAATAACACTATTTATAATTGACTTCGTTGCCTAAACTAACTTTTTTGTCCATCACATCAAGTAAGCTACAAGCCAATGTTACCGTCTTTTTATTGTCACTTATTTTGGCTTCTTTATTGGTGGACTTTTTGACCTTTCCAGGCAGATTAAAAATGATGGTATATTTCATGCCTTCCAACATAGATTTAGCCATTTCTTTTTGCGAATCATCTTCCATTTTCATGTCGTCAAGGTTCAAAGCAAAGTCTTTACGCGATAGCTGCCCTTTTTTCCAACCGTACAAATTTTGTCTATCTGCACCTTTCTTATCTAAATTAACTACCTCATTCAGTACCTCGGTATCTTTAAAATCCAAACTTATTTTATACACATAAGACTTTGAAGTATCAACATGCACGTTAGTTACACCCTTGACTTTAGCATATTTTTTGAACGTTTCAGAAAAAGTAGAATCCAGTGAATATTTGAGTTTTGGCACCATCTCACCAGTCGTATCAAATGCGGCTAACATTTGCATCTGCTCAGACAGTTTCGTCGCATCAATCGTACTGATATAATTGCCCGACCCGTCCTTGTTGACCGTCACTTCCTCCGTAATTTCAAAACAAGAGGTCACCGTTAGAACAGTCGCTACTAATAGTAGAAAATTAAATAATTTTTTCATTTAAAGACTTTTTGAATTTTTAAGATTTTGGATAATTCTACAAAATAAAGAGAATATTTAAGATTTGAAAAATTTATTTGACTTATCATTTCAACACACTAGGACATGTGTTCAAAATAAGGCAAAAAAAAACTCCTACATCTAAGGGGGTAAGATGTAGGAGAAGTAAACATACTATGAGAAAACTACACGGAGCAAAATTAAATAATTATATTTACATATGAAACTATTTTTAATGCTTGTGTAAAAATAAATAGCAAACGGTGTATTTTATTTAGAATAAGGTAGTATTATGAAAAAAACAAAAGCGGAAAGTAAGGTAAATTAGGCAGAAAATAATTTATTTTTTAATATTTGGTATGATATTCTATGCTACTTTTTATTGATGGGTTTCATGAAATACATTTAATAAATATCAAATTCATTTTTATTAAAAATGTACAAACTAAACCATTCATCAGAGGTAATGAATTATTTGTTTTGAAATATATAGTCTGCATGAAGAAATAAAAAAGGTGTCAACAAAACAATCAGTTGTTCGCAAAATGGCAAAAAAAAATTCCTGCAACTCGTAGACCGAGATGCAGGAACTCAACAAAGTAACATACTATGAGAAAACTTAAGTGCAAATTAAACAATTATTTTTGAGACGAAAAAAAATCTTTTTTAAAAGGTTTGATTTTATGGGCAAACGGTATCTTTTCATTAGAAAACGGTTATTTTTTTTCACAATCGGCGTTTGAATAATTTTTCTAAGTAGGTAAATAAAAAATTAGGCAAAGTTTTTGTATATAATAATTCATTAATCCAATGTAGGTACAAAAAAAAATCCTGCACCAAAGGAGGAAGGCACAGGAAGACTAGGTAACCATACTATGAGAAAACTTATAGCTCAAAGATAAAACCAAATCAGTTACTGAATATTGCCATTTTCGAAAAAGGAAAAC
>JANMJN010000423.1:0-2891 GCA_031371355.1 Saprospiraceae bacterium | reverse complement strand
ATTCATTTTTACAAGCAGTTGAAGCCATTAAAAGGCTAAATAACAGGAGTGTTACGAAATTTTTCATCATTGGGCTGCAAAATTAGATGTTTTTGTTGAAATTACGTTATTTCAAGGGCAAAGATTTTTTTCACAACATTTAAACCCTTAAATTTTCAAATCTTCAACCTAACGCTTGAATGTCTGTTTACGTTGCGTTTCCTATTCTTTCACAAACTTAACCGTCGCAAACCGCCCATAGTCATCAAAAACCCTTACAAAATAAACACCTGTTGCCAATGATGATATATTAATACGTGTAGGATTTTGGTTTTCCGTCCAAATTTCACGTCCTTTTAAGTCAAAAACCTGCGTTATACTGAGGGGGGTAAGGGATTCAATATTCAAGACATCGGTTGTTGGGTTGGGATATATTTTGATAGCTATTTGCGATTTAACGTCATTTGTTGCTGTCAAATAGTCCTTCAATGTCACATAAAACATGCCACGACCATGTGTAAACAGAAACAATGAACGGTCATTAGCTCGCAGTTTCATTTCAAAAATTGGCACATTGGGCAAACGTGTTTCCTTTGTCCAATTTTTACCACCATTGACAGAACAATACAAGCCAAAAGCCGTGGCTGCAAAATAGACACTATCGGGCTTGTCGGGGTGCGCTTGCACTTGATAAACAGGCAAACTCGTTGGCAAATCGCCGCTGATACTGATCCATTCAGGCGCAGCAGTATTCGCTTTATTGATCCGCCAAGCACGAGGACTGGGCGAAATGGTCGTCAAACCCACCAAAAGAGTCGAAGATACAGATGGGTGGAAACTGATTGTTCCCCAAGCATCTGCTTTGACTTCTGTGGGTACTGTACCCCGAAGAAAAACGTAGTCCTTTACGGTGGGGTCTAATGTGGCAGCACTATCAAAGCGATAAAAATTATTAGCGCCCCCTACATAAACAGTTGGATTTGCCTTGTTTTCAACGCCAATAGCTTGAATACTTGTTAAATTTATACCCGTATTCACAAGCCGCGTCCAAGTCGCCCCGCTATTGATTGTCCGCCACAAAGCTTTTGATGTGCGATAATACAGTTGTTGATCATCGGCATAATTCATCTCAAATTGGTTGATGAAGTCAACGCCCTCCGCAATGGCTGCTGTCGGTGTAATCGTCGTGGTTCCACCGCCTGTTGTAAACGTTGATGTACGATAAGTTGCACCATTTTGGGTCGCATAATATGCCTTATCGGGATTCTGTTGACTGATATGACTGTATGCACCATCGCCGCCAAAGACATTAAAAAGCGTAGCATCTTGGCTGCGCCTTGTACCATTGTCTTGCAAACCACCAATTGCCACTTTGCCAGTTGTACCATAGTTCCCTGCATAAAATTGAAAAGTAGTGTACCCCACCCCCAATGTTTGGGTCGTCGTACCTAACCAACTAACGCGCCAAACGCCGCCGTCGCTACCAACAAGAAAATTGTCGCCATCGCCAATATTCGCAAAAGTATGATTATCACTATGTCCTGAACTGAAAGATGAGAATGTTTTGCCGCCGTCTATACTCCGTTTTGTACTCAATGCACCAATCAAAACACGGTTTGTATCAGTCGGGTGAACACCCAAAACCTGAGTATAGGCTGAGTAAGTTGTCCCAATACGGGCATTGATGATGGAGGACAAACTGTCGCTGCGTTTTTCCCAAGTCTGACCAAAATCACTGCTTTTGAACAAACCATTATTGCCTTCTTGTTCGTAAGAACCGCCACTGCCATTGAATGTGAACAAGGCATAAACGACACTCGGAAACATTTTGCAATTGGCTATCAGAATACGCCCTGTGCCGTTTGTTGGAAAGGTTGGCTCTACAATTTTTGTAAATGAACCGATGTTGCCATTTGGTGATAAATAAACACCCCCCGCTTGAACAGTCGCTAAAACACGCCCATCGGGATAGCAAATAATACCTGTATTGGAACCTGTCAGTACTTTTTCCCAACTCGAACCGCCATTAACTGAGCGATAGAGTCCACTCGTTGTACCAACAAAAATAGTGGAGTCATGGCTCAAGCTGTGGGCGATATAGTTACAAAAACGCATATCCGTAGCAACCGTCGTTGTGCCGATGGTACTCGGTAGCACAGAAAATGTCAAGCCGCCATCGGTTGATTTATAAATACCCGCACCACTGATGTTTTGGCTTGCGCCGCGTGTTTCGCCTGTTCCGTAGTAAAATTCGATCGGTTTCCTTGGATTTTGGCAAATAGCCGTGACTGAAAGACTTGATGCGGCATCGTTGAGAGCTTTCCAAGTTGCACCCGCATCTGTTGAGCGCCACAAGCCACCGCTGACAGCTCCTGCTAAAATAACGCTTTCATTGCGTTGGTCAATGATTAGGGCACGTGTTCTTCCGCCTTGCGGAGACGTTGCACCTAACTGTTCAACACTCACAATCGCTGATTCGTTTTCTGCTTGTGGCAGCGCAAATTTTGCAAGGTCATGGTCGTACCATTTCAGCGGCAAACCATCGGGAATGATGCCATCTTCATTTTTATGTTTTTCGAACCATTGCTTGAAATAACCAGGATTACCGGAGTGGTCAGCATCTTCATGCTCTTTTTTTTGATGCGATAATGAACTTTTATGTGCTTTTTGAAAGCAGCCTATGGATAGCAACCCAATTAGGAATGCTAAGAAAATTAAATTTTTTTTCATGCTTCGATTTGATGATAAAGTTTGATATAAATGCCAAAAATAGGTGTTTAAAGCTATTTTTTTGAAAAACCTTTAAATTCTTAGACAAAAAAAGGTTTTGAATGTTGACCACTCAAAACCTTTTTTTTAATCAAAGTCGTTTTTAAAATCGCCCCCTCATGCTTGCCGCTTGATAAATCAGT
>JANMJN010000394.1:0-3518 GCA_031371355.1 Saprospiraceae bacterium | reverse complement strand
GCAATTTCAATTTTTACTGCCAGTGCCAAAGGGTCGGGATAACGGTTCAATCCGTCATTTTCGAAAGGATTTTCGTTGGCATCTAAAAAAACCGAAGCCGCCCCTTTAAACTCATCGCGGGCGGAGGAGTAGGCTTTCATTTTTAAAATATTTGGTCGTACTAACTGTTTGATATTCATTGATTTAGCCTAGATTTAACGCAACGAATTGTAGCCATTTTATAAATTAATGATTGCTCAAGTATCGGATATTTTAAAAATATCTGATACTTCTGAAATTTGTTAACAACCGTTATCTGTTGCATTTTATTGGAAGAAAAAGATTATTTTTGTAAAAAATTAAAAAAAATGACCACACAAGCCACCGCATTGCCCGTTGTCGAAAACAAACCATCCCGTCGCCGTTTGTTGCCATTCTCCTATGAAAAAAGGGCAGAATTGGCTCCTGAATTGCGTATTCCTGCCACTTATGAGGAATATGTTGAGTACGTCCACGACTGCGATTATCGGGTGCAATATCATGATGGTCATATTGTATCATTCATCGAATACGACGAGAAAACCAACACAGTTATGGGCGAAGCTGCACCAATTCACGAGCGCATCGTTATGCGTATGGCTCTACTTTTAGGGCAATTACTTGATTTTCGTACAGAAGGTACACGTTATGCCCTCTATGGCAGTAACATTAAAATTTATATTCCCAACGGAAACCAATCCTACAATCCCGATATGGCTGTGGCAATTGAACCCGCCGAATACATCAAACACCGACCTAAAAAACGGTTGATTACGTCATTGGTAAACCCACATATCATTGTTGAAGTCATGTCAAAGGGTACTCAAAATTTTGATAAATATCAGAAATTGCCCAATTATAAAGCCATTTCAAGCATTCAACAAATTATTTTCGTAGAACCCACTGAAGTTTCTATTTCTTCTTTTATGCGTATTTCTGAAAACGAATGGCGAAATATTGACTTCAAAAACATGGACGATGAACTACCTATCGTTAACGAAAAACCTGTTTCACTTAAAGATATATATGGTGGTTTACCCGAATTTCAAAAATAATAAAAATAATTTTACTCTAAAACATAGTCCAACCGTATCGTCACTGCCCGTGCATGGGCTTCCAACTGCTCCGCTTCTGCCATCGCCACCACTGTTTGAGCGATGTTTTTGACCCCCTCAGTATCCAAGCGTTGGAAGGTGATTTTTTTCACAAAACTATCAACAGACACACCTGAATAGGCTCGTGCATAGCCATTTGTCGGTAACGTATGATTCGTACCAGAAGCATAGTCGCCAACCGATTCCGGCGACCAATGACCGATAAAAACAGAACCTGCATTCACCACTTTTTCGCTTAATACATCGGCATTTTCGGTTTGTATTATCAAATGTTCGGGTGCGTAGTAGTTTGATATCTGCATGGCTTCCTCGGCATCTTCTACGACAATGGCAATAGAATGCGTTAGAGCCTGTTTAGCTAAATCAGCCCTTGGCAACTCAAGTAATTGATTGTCAATGCTTTCTAAAACGCTATTGATAAAATCTTCTGAAAAAGCTAAAAGGACAACTTGACTATCAACACCATGTTCTGCTTGCGACAACAAGTCAGCTGCGACAAAATCGGGGTTTGCGGTCTCATCTGCAATAACTAAAACCTCGCTTGGTCCTGCGGGCATATCAATCGCTATCCCCTCCGTATTGATGAGCTGTTTGGCAGCTGTAACATATTGATTGCCTGGTCCAAAAACTTTCCAAACCTGTGGCACAGAACCTGCACCATAAGCCATTGCTCCAATCGCTTGAACGCCACCGAGTTTGAATACCTCAGAGATGCCACATGCCTTTGCTGCAAAAAGAACAGCCGGGTGAATCTCTTTTACACCCGTTTTAGGGTTCATTACTGAGGGGGGACTACAAAGTACAACTTGTTGACAACCAGCAATTTGTGCTGGAACACCCAACATCAAAACTGTTGAAAATAAAGGTGCTGTTCCGCCTGGAATGTACAAACCTACTCGGTCAATACCTACGGATTTACGCCAACAACGAATACCTGGCATGGTTTCAATGACCTCAATATTCGATATTTGAGGCTGGTGAAAACGCTCAATATTCTTTTTTGCCGTTAAAATAGCCATTTTCAAATCGTCGTCTAAACAGTTTTCAGCAGCTAAAAACTCTTCTTCCGAAACTTTCAATTCATCAAGAATCAGATAATCAAATTTCTCGATATATTTTTTGACTGCCACTTCACCATTTTGTTTGATGTCTTTCAAAATCGATCTGACCGAATCAAACAATGTAGATGTGTCCATTGTCGGGCGTTTCAATGTCTCCGAATAATCGGACGGATTAAGGTGTTTGTATATTTTCATTGTTTGTTATTGGTTATTGGTTATTGGTTATTAGTAAATTGGATATTGGTATGTTGAAAACCACAATACTAATAACCAATTTACCAATCCCCAATAACCATTAACGACTATATAATCATTTTTTCAATAGGAACGACCAAAATGCCTTGTGCGCCGGCTGTTTTTAAATCGTCTATGATGTCCCAAAATTTTTCTTCACTTAAAACAGAGTGAATAGCCGACCAACCTTCGGCGGCTAAAGGCACAACTGTGGGGCTTTTCATGCCTGGCAAGACATTGACGATGGTTTCGATGGCATCGTTAGGCGCATTCATAATGATGTATTTGTTGGATTTGGCTGCCATGACAGATTCGAGACGAAACAGGAGTTTTTGTAAAATAGCTGCCCCCTCAGTATCCAAACCTTTGCGGCTCACCAAAACAGCTTCCGATTTCATAATCGTTTCTACTTCCTTCAAACCATTGCTCAAAAGGGTTGAACCAGACGAAACGATGTCGCAAATCGCATCGGCTAAACCAATGTTAGGTGCTATTTCGACAGAACCACTGATGACGTGAACCTCGGAAGTGATGCTGTTTGCAGACAAATAATCGTCGAGGATATTGGGGTACGATGTAGCGACTTTTCTATCTTGAAAATACGACAAACCTTTGTATTCCACTGCTTTAGGTACCGCCAATGACAAGCGGCAACGACCGAAATTAAGTCTTTTGATGATGTCAATTTGAGCACGACTTTCGATGACCACGTTTTCACCCAAAATACCTAAATCGGCAACACCGTCTTCGACATATTGCGGGATATCGTCGTCACGCAGATAAAGGATGTCCAAAGGGAAATTTGAAGCAGAAGCGACGAGTTGTGCCCTGCCATTTTTGACATCAATGCCACACTCTTTCAACAATTCGAGTGAGATTTCAGAGAGCCGACCTGATTTTTGAACGGCGATGCGTAGGCGTTTCATAATTTATAAGTATTTGATAATTAATTAGTTATTTGGATACTCGGGATTCGGATACTCGGTACTCGGGATTCGGATACTCGGTACTCGGATACTCGGTACTCGGGATTCGGATACTCGGGATTCGAATATCCGAATCCCGAGTATCCGAATCCCGAGTATCCGAA
>JANMJN010000767.1:0-3765 GCA_031371355.1 Saprospiraceae bacterium | reverse complement strand
GCTCAAGCCGGGCGGCGAGCACGAGAAGCCGCCGGGCCGCGTCGCGCGCACCGCCGAGCGCGGATACGCGTGGGTGCTGCGCCGCTACGAACAGAGCCTCGACTGGGCGCTGGCCAGCAAGGCGCTGGTGATGCTGCTCCTGCTCGCCGTCGTGGGGCTGAACTCCGCTTTTCGTTTTCTCAATTCATACTCTTGACCATTGCCACGCCACATGGTATAACGACCATGCTGACCCGTAAAATCTTCATGGTGGAGGTGTAACCAATTGTATTTCAACAATTTCCCTTCCAACACTTCTTTGTCATATATCATATCAAATGGAATTTCGGCATACTTCAAAACCACCAATACTGCGTCGTTCCATCTTTCAAGACCCCTACCCTTTGTGTCCGCATCAGGTGTGTAAACAGCTATTTTGGGAGCGACTTCGAGTTTCATATCTTCCATATTGATATCGGGGTTCTGAATGACATCTTGAATACCCTTGAATTGGGCATCTGAAAGAACCTCATAGGTAACGCCCCGTGCTTTACATTCTTTTTCAAACTCTAAACGATGGGGAAAGGCGAAACTACCGCCTCGATAATTCAAAAGCCAATGGGCTTCCATATCTTTTTGCAAAACCAGATAGGTGATACCATAAGCTTTTAAATGGTCTTTTTGCTTCAAATCCATAGTCAAAAGAATATAAGCAGCCTGTAAAGACACAAGGCGGATGCAGGCGATAATGATTAGAAATATCCTTTTTTTCATGGCGGGCAGTTTTACAATGATGGATTGTTATTTCATCCCTAAATTTAATCCATTTTATAATGCCATCCAGCAATTTTAGCTATAAACCTTTTTTGCCCTATTGAGCGTAGAAAATATAGAAACGTCATCAAAGCGTTAATGAAAAGAGAAGGGGTTGAATTAGGACAATCCCCAATTCAACCCCCTCAGTATTTAAGCCTTTTTAAAGCCCTTTTCCAGTCGCTGCCCAATAAATTCCACCATAAATATGGTCTAAGAAGGTTTGATCGGAAAATGTCAAAGGAATATGCCCCAATGCGGTATAAAAAGCACGTCCACCGTCGTAATTGTGATACCACGAAATCGGATGAAAACCCATGCCTTTGCCTTCGTTTGTCCCCCATTTAACTTTAGGGTCATAAGAATTCTCATCTACGGACACCAAAAACTTTAAATCAGTGGATTTTGCAGGTGTTGTGAATTCATACCACTCGTCAGTCCACAAAAGTTTTTTGGGAAAACGCTCCATGCCAGGGAAATTGCTGTCTTCGACTTTTAAATACGCTGTTTGTTGTTGTGGATGTATTTTGAATGTATTGCCGACCATTTTCGTGTACCAAGCCCAGTCATACTCGGTATCGCTGGCGCTGTGAATACCGACAAAACCTTTACCAGACTTGATGAATTTTTCAAAAGCGGCTTGTTGTTCTTCATTGAGGATATTACCAGTGGTATTCAAAAAAATAACCGCCTGATATTTTTCAAGGTTTTTGTCATTAATCAATTTGGCATCTTCTTGCCAATCAACGGAAAAGGTATTTCGAGCGGCTAATTGTTTGATAGCCGTCACGCCTTCATTGATGGATTCGTGGTGAAAACCATCTGTTTTGGTAAACAACAAGACTTTGAATTGTTGGGCAAAAATGTAAGAAGAAAGCTGCAAGAAGAAAAGTACGACAACGGCACTTTTCAAGTGAAAATTTTTCATAATCTTTAAAAATTAAAGTTTGATTAAATTGTTTAGTTGAAAAAGAAGCCCTCAATATAGTTCTTGTTTTGGATTGTTTAATCACAGGTCTATTTCATCGCATAGAAATATCGGCAAAGAACAAAAAAAAAGGTGCAAAAAGCACCCCCTCAGTATTTGCCCTACTTATTGAACAAATACGAACTCTTTTATAGAGCAAATTCTAACCTTTTTTCGCCGATAAATCCATCATACGTGTCAAAATATATGAACCGATGAGACTGATGACAAGCCCTTCAGCCAGAATAAAAAGACTGGCAGTAAAGGGATACAGATATGCGCCCATTTGTGAGTCTTCACGAATAGTAGTCATTAAAGTAGGGCTCAAGGAGAGAAAAATGGTCATAAATAAAGTAAATCCAACAACGCCAATGACCGATGCACTCATTCCTTGCGCCAGACCAGACATATAATTACCCATGTTTTCGGGATGTAAATTGTAATAAGTTCTGATGGCTCGATTTAAGAAGTAGAGGTGGATAACACCGTTAAAGACACGAAGTTCGATTCGGTGACCTAAGCCCAAGATGTACATCAGCAAGAAAAAAGAAATAAATCCTGCCAACATCAAAAGACCCATTTTGATTGAAATAGCGCGCATGATAGACGGATTTTAGTTTGTAAAAGAAAGGATTCAAACTGTATGTACAAATATAAAATTATTTTACAAACGATGTATATAATGTGAAAAAAATGTTGCGATTCTTTTAAAAACAAGCCATAAAAGTTTTGATAAGAAGAAAGCAAAAAAACCTTTTAACTCCGTTTCCGATAATTCCAAACCGCAAAAGCATTAAAAAACACCGCAAAACCTAGCATTTTGATGAATTGTTCTTTAATATCATGAAAACTACTCCCTTTTAAAACTATCATGCGTATGACCTCAATAAAATAAGTTGCCGGATTGAACTGCGATACGACTTTTGCCCAATGAGGCATCGAATCAATATTGGTGTAAAGACCACCAAGCATAATGAAAATCATCATGAAGAAAAAGGAAATAAACATCGCTTGTTGTTGTGTATCTACAAAAGTGGATATGAGCAAGCCCCACCCCAAAAAAGCCAATAAATAGACCGCCGCGAATACCAAAATCAAAAAGATAGAACCCAAAGGGACAATACCAAATATCAGCCGCGCCATCAACAAACCTATGCACAAGACCAAAAGACCTAAGACCCAAAACGGGATTAATTTGCCCAATAAAAATTGCCATTTGGCTATCGGCGTAACGTTTAACTGCTCAATTGTACCAATCTCTTTCTCTCTAACTATGTTCAATGCTGATAAAAACGCGCCCACCATCGTAACTAAAATGACAAGAATGCCAGGCACCATAAACAATTTATAGTTCATGTGTGGATTATACCAATAGGCAGACGTAATTTCGATGTTCAATAATGACGGATTGATTTTTTGCGGCGTAATCCAGTCAAGGCGAATTTCAGCATTGACTTCTCTAATAATGTTTGCAGCATAAGCCCCACCCAAACCGCCTTTGACACCATTCACGGCATCAACCGCCAACTGAACCTTTGCACTATTTTCACGTACCAAATCACGTTCAAAATTATTGGGAATGACCAAGATTAAGTCTGATTTCTCATGCTCAATCGTTTTAATCGCTTGTCCATAGGAATTAGAATAATCCGTCAAACGAAAATAACCTGAAGCAGTCATTTTGTCGATCAAACGATGTGAATACGACGAATGATCGTTGTCAACCACACTCAAATTAATATTTTTGACTTCATAATCAGCTGCAAACGGTAATATGATAAGCTGCATGATGGGCATCATAAAGATAATCCGCAAGATGGCAGGGTCGCGGAAAATCTGTATAAATTCCTTTTGTAATAAAAATCCAAGCGTCCGCATTGTTAAATTTTTTTTATCCGTCACATAAAACTGCGAACAGACGTTATATTTTCTATCTATCTAAAATCAACTTTTTATACGAAAAATAATATCGTAAAAGCATGAATGGAAACCGTATTACACCGCGT
>JANMJN010000375.1:0-1530 GCA_031371355.1 Saprospiraceae bacterium | reverse complement strand
ATCCAAACTTTGCCATCGGGTTTTATATGAAAATGTAATAATGGTTTATCTATAAACCTATTGTCCTCATTAAAACCCAGCCATTGAAGAAAATAATGTTTGTTTTGGGTATCTACAATGATTTCTTCGTGTTCTTCCTCTGAGGTAGAAACATCGGTTGCCATATTGTGGATTAAATCCATGATTGCCGTTTGATATTTTTCTATTTTTTCCATGCCAATATGATTTCTTTTTCTGGTTCAAAAATAATAATTTTTACGTCGAATTTCTCTATTGCGGTCACAAACAATGGCATTTCAGATAAATCGGTATGCACATTCTTCGGTATCGCTAAATAAAGCTGCCTTTCAGATTGAATTTTTTCTAAACCTATAATATAATTGAGATATTGTCCTAAAACACTGTGAAATTCGTGAATAAGTGATGTTTTTGAAAAGCAAAACGGATTTAGGGCGTTGATGCTTACCTAAATCCGTTTTTTTGATGCTTTTACTGAAGGGGGATAATTGCACACGTCAGAGACGTGGGGGATAATATGTTGCGCCTTTGGAATGGCTTACGAGCGTTACGAGCGATAGACATTGTGCCAGCTCGGGGGGGCATTTGTTTCTCTTTAGTCAGGCTACTGCATATCCTGTAAACGGACGTTTATACGGTGCATGGAAAGCCAAAACAATATCCTCTTTGGGTATATCATTTTCTTCAAGAACACCAACAAGGTCAAAATCTGTGGCATCTTCTTGTACCCACAATTTATTGTTGATGATATCAATGTGAAATACACAGAAATGGACGCGGCGCAATTCCTCCTTCCAACTTGTACGATAAAGCAGATAATGATTATTTTCATCATCAAATATCAATTGATAACCAGGATTTGAATCATTGGCCGGAATACGCGTTGTTGCGTAATCTTTGAATATCTGCTTAATAATTGTGCGATAATGAGCTATTTTATCCATGATTCGATTGTTTTATTGATTGGATTGAAGATAAGTAAAAATATTTTCTCATCCTCAATCAGTTCCATATAAAAAGACCGTTGTTGTAATTCCGAATAAACATCTTCGGCAATTGCTAAAAATAAGACTCGTTCTTGGTCTGTTTTTAATATCCCGCGTCTATAAATTCTAAATTGACCATAAGCACCATAAAAATCATACGTGAGCGAACGATTCAAAAAACTTTTGACTTCAACCACTATTTTTTCTGTACCTTTTTCTGCACTAATTAAGCGTTCTGCGCCTAAATCAATCTCCAAAGGTGAAGGATTGTCTATATCTAAATAGTATGGGTCATGTGTAACCGTCCAACCGTCTTTTACCAACGCTTCTTTTACTGCTTGGTGATATATGTCTTTTGCCATATGATTGTTCGTAGCAAATATACTCCTTTTTTTTGAAAGTATATATCCTCATGCCGTTGTGCTTTGCTTTTTACTGTTGCGATAAGACATCCCGATTCTTTCGGGAAGGGGTTTCTGTTGCTCACGTCAGAGACATGCTGAATAATATGTTGCGCTTTTGGAAA
>JANMJN010000361.1:0-2031 GCA_031371355.1 Saprospiraceae bacterium | reverse complement strand
GCATACTGTCCAACATTACATCATTGTTTCTCAAAAAGAAATGCTTGTTGAAGTTTACAGCCGTGATAAGCGCGGTTGGCATTTTGATATTTTAACAGAACCTACGGATATTGTTGAGATAAAACTCCTTGACGCTCAATGCACTTTAAGCCTTTCCGACATTTATGAAGATGTGGATTTCGCCATCCTTTCTGACGACATACCGTCAGAAGCCTAACCTATTGATATTCAACGCACTATGAACATCAAACAAGCCTTAGAAGCGGAACATTCCAAAGCACTTACTCTCCGCATCATCAACTATATTGGGGATGATGCGGACCGTATGGCAGAATTGATGGATTGCTTTTTTTCAGACACCTACCGATTGTGTCAACGGGCTTCGTGGGCAGTTGGTTATATGGCTGAAAAGAACCTGTTACTGATTGAACCTTATTTGGAAAGAATGATTCTGAATCTGAACAAACCTGTTCACGATGCCATCAGGCGCAATACCATGCGTGTTTTCAGAGACTTGCCAACCATACATGACGAGTTGTTAGGTATTACTGCCGATGTGTGTTTTCGATACGTCACGACCCCCTCAGTAGCGGTGGCGATTCGGTCTTTTGCGATGCGTGTTTTAGAAAAAATCTGTCGAAAAGTACCTGAATTAAAAGAAGAAGTACGGCTGACAATTGAGGATTTGATGCAGTATGAAACAGCACCCGCATTTACTTCTGCTGCTAAAGATGTTTTGAAGAAAATATGAAATATGAATGATGAAATGTCTCTCATCATTCATATTTAACAAAACTATTTCAACGTAACGTTTAATCGAGCAAAAACGTAACGACCATTAAAGCCCATTTGCTGAACGCGACGTGAATAGACAAAACGCCCTAAAGACATATTGCCAGAGTGCGTATGTTTATCTTGATACACATCAAATAAGTTATTCGCACCCAGATTGAAACCAATATTTTTTGCAATTTGATAGCCAAAACTCAAGTCTGTAACAATTTTCGCTGAAAATGTTTGGTCAAGCGTTTGTTTTGCATTAGACGCAAAGGCATTCGCTGGGAAATTTTCAGGTTTCGCCGGGTCCATTGTTGGGTC
This sequence comes from Saprospiraceae bacterium, assembly GCA_031371355.1. Lineage (GTDB taxonomy): Bacteria > Bacteroidota > Bacteroidia > Chitinophagales > Saprospiraceae > JAAFJT01. The sequence goes on along the minus strand of JANMJN010000361.1, from coordinate 933 downwards.
AAGGTAAGTCACTTGTCCAAAACGAACATTACGCAACATCACAGAGAATTTCTTTATTTTATAGTTGAGCGTAAGACTAACCTTATCTATTGGTGAAGCGACTTCAAAACGGCTGTCGTCTTCACGATTGAAATAAGAACCCACTTGACCAGAGCTAATCAAGGTCTGTGTTGCTTTGATAAAAGGCTTTTTAACCGTACTGCCATCTACAACATCCGCACTGTCGCGCACTAAGTTTTTGATGAAGGTACCTGCCAACATGAACCGAAACTCTTGTTCACCCGCAAAACGCTTGGTATAAGACACGACGGCTTCGAGACCTCTGTTCCGCGTATCTACTGCATTTGTAAAAAAGTTAGCAGACGTTGCACCCGCAGCAGACAATTGCGCGGCAAGAGCCGAATTATTTCCTCCAGAGAAGTTGTTGGTCAAAATGATACGGTCTTTAATATCAATTTGATAAGCATCAACCGTTAAGTCCAAGCCATCTGCCAATCGTGCAGTTGCACCTATGGCATATGACGTTGATGTCTCTTGTTTCAACTTAGGGATACCCAAAATGCCCGCTGCTTTCGAGTCATTCGTGAATGTGCCACTTTCAGTTGCGACTTGCTGTCCGTTAACCGTTACAAACAGGGTATTGGTTTTAGCGTAGAATTTCTGCTGTTGCGATGGTGCGCGGAAGCCAGATGAAGTCGAAGCACGAATCGTGAAAGCATCGCTTATTTTGTAGCGAGAAGCCACTTTATAGTTCAAAGTTTTGCCAAAATCTGAATAATTTTCAAAACGCAGTGCTAAACCAACCATGAAGCTTTTAGAGATGTCTATTTCATTATCCGTATAAAGGGCAAAACTGCTGCGGTTATTAGTGCCTTCATTCGAAGGTAAAAAACCTGCAAAGACTTGTGAACCAGCAGCTACACCCGCTGATGT
>JANMJN010000351.1:0-5632 GCA_031371355.1 Saprospiraceae bacterium | reverse complement strand
GCGGGGTGTTGAATACGCCGTATATTCACGTCTGACACGAGTATGCGTCATAAAACAGTTTATAGTTCAGATGTTTTGTTCCCTTTTTATTAAATAATAGCTTAGTTTTGTACAAAAAAGAAACAAATGACAAAAAGTGTGAGCGTTTATGATGAAGTTGCCACATTTATGGCAAGCATGAATCCTGAAAAGGTTGTCGCTTTTAAACCCTCCGAAGAGCATCAAGACAGGCTCGATTTCTTATTAGATAAGCAAACAGAGTCTGAATTGACACCCGAAGAAAAAAGCGAATTAGAACATTACCTGATGCTAAACCGCATTATTGGACTTGCCAAAGCCCGTGCATTAATGTTATTAGCAGCATAATTAGCTTCTTTCGGTTTATATCCATAGCATTTACGCATAGCTGTTTTTAAACGCTATTATCAAAACGATTTCTCTTCTCAACAATTGGAGACAATTGCCGCTGCTTTGTCAGACTATTTTATGCACAAAACTTTCTAATTGTCCTTTTGCTTTTTGCTGATTCTTGTGTATCTTTGTTTATAAAAATGAAGGGAAATACTTGACTTTGTTATCAATTAAAAATCATAAAGAAAAAAATAATGGATTTAATTGTAGAATTGAAAATAACAAACCTAAGTGATTGGGCAATTATTCAACCTTTGCTTAAAAGGTTAAAAATTAATTTTGTCCAAAAAACAATTCAAAAAGAAAGCGAACAAAATCTGCCTTTTGTTCAGACACAAACAGCAGAAAATGCTTTACTTGCTTCTTTACAACAAACACCAGCAGAAGTTTGGTCTCCTTACGATTCGCACAAGGCAGCTGAATCACTTTTGCAATTGCTCAATAATGCAAACCCTCAATAATGCGCTTTCCTTTTATTTCTTCCCAGTCACACGAAGGGCAAGGCTCTTTGATGCCTTATATGCCGCTTCTTTTACAATACAAGGACCGAGAAGTCAACACTTACGGTATGCTCGACACAGGTGCGATGGTCAATGTTCTGCCATTTTCGGTTGGACTTAGTTTGGGTATGGATTGGGAGGCTCAAAAAGTTGCGATTGAATTAGGTGGCAACCTTACTGCCTATGAAGCACGAGGCATCCTTGTTGATGTCGTTGTTAATGAATATCCATCTGTAAAATTAGCCTTTGCTTGGACTCTTGCGGATAATGTGCCTCTATTACTTGGTCAAACTAATTTTTTTATGGAATTTGATGTTCTATTCTCTCGTTCATCCGTATTTTTTGATGTGTCTCCCAAAGGAAAATTCGTTTGATTAAATACGCTATTTCGGATATTGATTTCGTCATAGCTGTTTTTAAACGCTATTATCAAAATGATTTCTCTTCTCAACAATTGGAGACAATTGCCGCTGCTTTGTCAGACTATTTTATGCACAAAACTTTCTAATTGCCCTTTTGCTTTTTGCTGATTCTTGTGTATCTTTGTTTATAAAAATGAAGAGAAACACTTGACTTTGTTATCAATTATCAATCATAAGTAAAAAAATGGAAGCTGCTATTCAATCACAACCACCATTCAGCAATTTACAAATGGAATTGTTGAAATTGTTTTCCCGACATCTCTCAAATGAAGAGTTATTGGCAATTAAACAACTTTTAGCGCGGCATTTTTTGGAAAAAGCAATGGACGCTGCTGATAAAGTATGGGAAAACAATAATTGGACTGCCGATGATGCTATTCGCTTGTCGCATGAACATCAGCGCACACCCTATAAATCTAACAAACTATGAAGGTTGTTTTTTCCCTCGGGTTAATGTCATAACACTTGAAGAATTTAAAGACATTATGGGTCATTAATCATAAAAAAAGCCGATGCTCCTTTAGAAACATCGGCTTTCGATTTCTGTCGTTAAGTTACGCAGTTATTGCCTCATTCATGGGCATCATGGAAACCTTGAAAGTATTGATTTTACCTCTCGTCAATTTCACACCTTTCAAAAAGATGGGTTCAAATCCATCGCTTGTAATCGTGAAATCCGTTCCTGCGTCTTTATCTTTTTTCGCGCTTTTATCTTTTTTCGTGCCTTTCTTTTGCGGCGGTATCGTCATGCCCAAAGAGCGGGCAGCAAAAGGCGTTCTCGTAATATTGACGATATTGCTTTCTACCTTAAATTCCGTAATTTTTTCATTTGACACACCGTTTTCCACAATGAAATTAATTTTTGTGGACGATGTTCTCATCTCAATGAGGACGATTGCTTTTGCAAAACGCGTCAAAAATTCTTGAGCCGTCGGTTCATCTTTCAGGTTGACGGCACAGCCCACCAATAGCTCGAATGCCGCGTCTGCTTTTACGAATTCCGCATCCAACTCACTTATCAACGCCGATTTTTCTTGAATAGCGCCGCGCGGTTCGGGTTTTATATCTTTGTATTGTTGCAACAAACTTTCGAAGTTGGTCAAAAGCGATTCCTTCATACCGCGTTTAGCAATCAATTCTGTCAGCAAGGCGCGGGCTTTGTCGGCGAGGTTTTGGCAACGTTCCTCGATTACTGTTTCTTTGCCTTTACCGAGCGATGACTTGGAGTGCTTGCTCATTTTCACCAGTGCATCGTCGCCCATTTTTTTGCCGTATCCGCACAGATTCGTGCAGACATCCAAAGCCGCCGTTATCATATTATTTTTGATTTTGAGCTTGGCAGCTGCGTAACCATTGTCACCACTGATGACCTGCGACAACTGGCTGATCCTCGGCAATATGCTTTCTAATGCTTCTTTGTCTTCTTTAAAAGCGAGATTTGAATCCACAACGGTTGGATAATCATTACACACCTTAACCGTCCGTTTGTGCATTTCGTTTCGACTAATTTGCTCTGAGTTCATGATTTTTTGATTTAAATTTTTAATAGAATTATTTAATTGTTATATTCATAACAAAACTATGTACGCAACCCCTTTTGGGTTTGTTACATATTTTTTAAAAATTAATTAATTTTTTTTTCAAGCATAAGAAAGCGTGTATCATTTGGCTATATGATGGTTTTGACCCCTCAGTAAAAAGGCTCAGGTTTTTATGTTTTCATACATGAAGGGCATTTTTTTGTAAGCAATTGCTTTTTGATAATTCTTATGTATCTTTGTTTATCAAAAATTAATGATTATGCAACAATTTGATTTTATTACAATGAACCCTTTAATTCTTGGTGGTAAGCCTTGTATTAAAGGCACACGGATTAGTGTTGAATTTATTTTAGAATTAATCGCATCGGGTGCATCTATCGCCGATATCGTTAAAGCCTATCCACACTTGCCTGAAACAGGTGTCAAACAAGCAATAGAGTATGCGACGGCTCAACTTAAAAATGATGTCGTTTTTGAAGTGAACCATTAGACGATACTATGAAACTCTCCAATTATGCTTTTTTGACGGATGAAAACATACATCCAATCATTGTTCAATCACTACGGTTACGGGGTTGTGATGTTTTTGATGTCAAGGAAGAAGGACTAAACGGTAATACTGATACTTTTTTGTTGGCTCTTGCAACTGACCAAAACCGCGTCGTTTTAACCCATGATAGCGACTTTGGTACTTTAGTTATTGCCGACGGGAAACCTTTTATTGGTATTGTTTACTTGAAACCAGGTCATATTCTTCCACAATTCACCTTGCAATCACTTGATGTCGTATTTAATGAGATTGTTTTTATCGAAAATCCGTTTATTATTGTGGCTAAACACAATGGAACGACCACAAGAGTTAGGGTGAGGCAATTTTAATAAAAAAAGCCTTGCAGCCCGTCTTTTGGGTTGCAAGGCTTTTTACTGAGGGATAGCGTGTCTGTTTTGGGATTTGACGATTGTGGTTGAATTAACCAAGACATATTGACAACAGGGGCAATCTAAGCCTATTTAAATTTTCCGTTTTTCAAAAAAACATTTAAATTTGTCTAAAGTTTTAATACAAACTCATTAACAAACATACACTATGAGATTCAGATTTAATACTCGTGGTTTTATTCTGCCTTATCAAAGAATCGTTAGTTCGGTTGAAGAAATAGAAGAGGTATTTGTTACACCTTTTCCTGATTCAGAAACACGACAGGTTATTTTTGACCATTATTTGAATTATATTGATGAATTTCAAAGGTTGGTAACACCGCAATTTACACATTGGTTAGACGGCAGTTTTATGTCTCAAAAACTCAATCCAAACGATTTGGACTTTGTGGCGTTTATTGATTACCGTATTTATCAGCAAAAGAGGAACAGATTTTTAGAATTGTAGAAAAATATGGCTATTTGAAAAATGCAAACGACATATTCTGAAGAGTTTTTTAATAAAGAAATTGCCTATTTAATCTTACAAATTGGCAAAATAAATGAATTGATTACAGGCAGCAAAAAACAAGAAGATAAATTGGGCGTTTGGCAATACACCAAACATCGCCAGCAATTTGTTGACCAACTCAATAATCTTTTGATGCAATACCAATTGCGTATTTCAGTGGCGGCATAAATAATACAGAGGGGGGCGTTTTTCGCGGGGTCAGGCGACAAAACCCAGCGTTGCCGTTCTTGGGTTTGCCTTTGGATGTAAAAATGAACTTCCCTGCTGAACGGGTAAATCAGTAAAAAAAGCCTTGCACGCCGTCTTTCGGGTTGCAAGGCTTTTTTTTCTGAGGGGGTGCAGAATACCCCGTTTGCTCTAACAGATATTTTGAATCGTTACCATTTTTTTAAATTTAGTTTTTTAATACGGCGACTTTCGTGGGTCTTGTCGGGTATCAAAAAAGCAGACAATGCGTATTTTAGAGCCTATCTTTCGGTAGTAGAGTTTGTGGTGTTTGCCGATGAGGACAAATAAAATCGTTTTACCCGCCGCCGATTTTCGTCCGACGGTTCTATCATTTGCCAATTTGTCAATTTTGTCTCTTACTTTTTGGTTGAAACCTGCCGCCGCTTGTATCATGCCTTGCTGCAGCGTTTTTGGCGTATTTAATGCGTAAAACTTTCTAAGTTGTTTAACAAACCTTCTAAGCGGTGTTGGATGTTTTGTTTTCTCGTTCATCACTGTTTTTTGAAGTATCGCCGAAAGGAAAACACTTATGAAAAACTTTCAAGTGACCCAAACTAAAAAGCCTTGCATGCCGTCTTTCGGGTTGCAAGGCTTTTTTTAATGCGGGGTGATTACGAATTACTTTTACGTCTAAATATAATATGTTGCGCCTGTGGAAAGGCTTACGAGCGTACACGTTATGCCAGCGGGGCTTACGAGCTAAAACGTTGTGCCAGCTTCATTATGATTTATTGTAAATACATTTTACTATCGTCTCTGAATATTTTTTAAACTAGGATTTGCTTTCGTATAATACTCACCAACACAGAATGGACTATTATTCAATTCATCTGAAATATAAGAAGTTGTATAAATCATTTGATAGGAATTTATGTCGAATTGGCTTAATTTATCAATTAGTATTTTTTGAAGATTTTGCGCTCTTTTTTGCTCGATTCCTTTATCCTCCATATTATCTGCAAAAATGAATCTTGGAAATCTCATTTCTTTTATTGAAAGCGAGGCAAGAAAAATTGCAAATCTTGCAGATACTTTTAAGTAAAAATTTGAACTGGCTGAATATTTGGAATACTTAGTTGA
>JANMJN010000304.1:0-1548 GCA_031371355.1 Saprospiraceae bacterium | reverse complement strand
CATCTAAGTTTGGCTTTGAATAACCATTGCCGATATAAGTAGATACTGCACCGCCACTTGACGCATTGTTCAATTGCAAGTTGATAACACCCGCAATGGCATCAGAACCGTATTGAGCCGCCGCGCCATCGCGCAAAACTTCCACACGTTTCAGCGAAAGGGCAGGAACGACATTGATATCTGTACCCGCTTGACCTTTACCCACACCGTCATTGATACTCAAAAAAGAGACTTTATGGCGGCGTTTGTTATTGACCAAAACCAAAACTTGGTCTGGACCGAGACCCCTCAGTGTCGCAGGGTCAACGAAAGGTGCAGCGTCATTGATACCAAATTTGACAGCATTGAACGAAGGCGCAGAGAATTGGAGTGACTGTCCTAAATCCACTTGACCCGTGGCTTGAATGTCTTTAAGTGTAATCACGTCAATCGGCACAGGGCGGTCAACGTCTGTACGTGGTTTCGTGAAACGTGAACCGACGACTGTGACTTCCCCTAATGTTGATTGGTCTTCTTTCAAGACGATGTTGAGGTTTGATTGGTCTTTCGCAACAGTAATCTCTTGGCGAACATAACCAACAGAAGTAATAACCAAAATGCTGCCCATTTCAGCGTCAATTTGAAATCGCCCATCCATACCTGTTTGAACACCTTTTGTCGTGCCTTTGATGGTGACATTAACGCTGGGAATGCCTTCGCCTTTTTCGTCAGTAATGATACCCGTAACAGTTTGCGCTGGTGTCGCTTTGACGTTTATGCTGCCCATACTGAGGGGGGTCGTTTCCGTTGCATTTACATTTGTCAAAATGATTTGGTCATTGACAACACGGTACGAAATACGCATCGGCTTCAAAACATCGTTCAGAATGTCTGCCAAACGTTGGTTATTAGCCGTAATCGTCACACGGCGTTGCACTTTGATGGCTTTTGAAGAATAACCAAATTGGATATTGGCTTGGTTTTCAAGCTGCATCAAAGCATTGCGCAACTCCACGTTTTCTAAGTGAAGCGTCACTTTTCTATCCAAAATATCCTGTGCCTTTGGACTTGCCAAGCAAAGAGTGGTGAAAAAGACCGATAAAAGGACTTGCGTAAGAGAGAGTTTCATAAACCAAGTTAGTGAATTCTTGGCATTGCATTCTTGTTTTTTCATCTTATTCTTGTTTTTAGTTGCGTAGAATTTAAAATTTAAAGAGAGTGAATGACTTTTAGTTGTTTATAATTTGGAACAAAGAAGGACATAGAAAGGGCTGGATTCAGAAAACCAATTGTTTTCAAAATCGCATCTTTCGAACTATAAAAAATGGAATTACGACATATTATTCACAGCCGCGACCTGTTATTAATATGTGTGTACCTTGAACGTCATAACTGGCTTTCAAAATGGCGCAAACCAAATCTAATTTGCCAAAAAGTGGTTGTTTCGTTAAGTTTGCCGTCATCGGGCAATCATTCATCTTGTCGTTTGATAATACTATTTGAATGCCATAAGCATTTTCTAATTTTGAAATGACTTCTGAAAGCGGTGTTTCTTCAAACCGAAATTGT
>JANMJN010000294.1:0-3416 GCA_031371355.1 Saprospiraceae bacterium | reverse complement strand
CCACGTGTTTTTCATAATATTGTCCATGCTCTAAAGTTGTTCCGTTTTAATATTTTGCGTAAAATTAAACATTTTGAACATCTTACAATATCAACCACTTTTAGGGGTCAACTAAAACCAGGACAAGACAAAACGAATTTTTCTCATACAAACATAACCGCAATTAAACAATTCCAAAATCTTAATTAAAGTTGGTTATTTTAAACGAAAAAAATGAATCGCTGAACGACTGTTTTCTCAAATTGTCATAACCACTTAGTACATTTGCTTTCTTCCAAATCCATTATCCAATTTACTTCACCATCTAAAAGCATGTTCAATGGTACCGTCAAAATACAAGCATTCAATCAACGTGTTCGCCCAAGTTGTTTTTATACTTTTGATTTTCGTAGAATCTATTTTGGGGCAAAATACGGTTAAAAAGTATTTGTATGTCGCTGAACCCGGCATCAGAAATTACCTTGAATATGGCGGACACGGCATACTGGTTTATGACATTGAAAATGACTATAAATTAGTCAAACGCATACCAACGGGTAGTTTTGATGATAAAGGACATCCCTCCAATGTGAAAGGCATTTGCGTCAGCCTTGCGACCCAATGTGTGTATGTCAGTACGATAAAATTACTTATGTGTATTAGCTTGAAAACAGATAAGTTAGTGTGGGAAAAGGTGTATGAAAAGGGCTGCGACCGTATGGCTATTTCACCCGATGGATTGACCATTTATCAGTCTTCTTTTGAAAATGACCAATGGTATGTCGTTAATGCCCGCAATGGTGAAATCATAAATACCATATTCCTCAAATCGAAAGCACATAATACCATTTTTGCGCCCGATGGCAAAGCGGTTTATTTGGAAGGTTTGGCTTCGTCGTACCTTACAGTCGTCAATCCTAAAGATATAACCCGAAATTATGTCAACATTGGACCTTTTTCAGGAAGTATCAGACCTTTTACAATTAATGGAAAACAGTCACTCGTTTTTGCTAATGTCAATGATTTATTAGGTTTTGAAATAGGGGATTTGAAAACAGGTAGGATGATACAACGTGTTGAAATTCAAGGGTTTGAGAAGGGTCTTATCAAACGGCACGGCTGCCCAAGTCATGGCATCGGGCTTACACCTGATGAAAAAGAACTTTGGGTAGCAGATGGCGCAAACCAGCGTATGCACATATTCGATGCCACTCAAATGCCGCCAAAACAACTGACAAGTATTGCACTCCGAGACCAACCAGGCTGGATTACTTTTTCGCTTGATGGTCGTTATGCTTTTCCCAGTACAGGCGAAGTTGTAGATGTCGCCACCAAAAAAATTATACACAGTCTTTCAGATGAGAAAGGCGATATTGTACAAAGTGAAAAAGTCGTAGAAATACACTTTAAAAAAGATATTGCCATAAAAAAAGGTGACCAATTCGGACTGGGCAGGAAATAGACAACGTGATAAGATGTGTTAATTTAAGTAATAAAACAATACCGCTACTCAAATTAAAGGCTAAGATTTTTCCCAATTTCCCCTCAAATGATAAGCCTTTGGCTTAGTAAAAGCCCGTAAACCAATGTGTGAAAGCGTTGCACCAACACCAGAGTTCTTTCGACCACTCCACGGCAAAGCAGGTGAAACACGGTCGCAGCAATTCCAATAACTGGAGCCCGAATCTATCATTGAGAGTATATTCTCCGCTCGTTTTTGAGACGAAGCATACACGGCGGCAGTCAATCCGTAAGGCGTATCATTCATTAAAACAGTGGCTTCTTCATCATTTTTTACCTTCATAATGCCTATAATAGGTCCAAAAGATTCCTCTTGCATTACCGCCATATCGTTGTTGACATTTATCAAAACCGTGGGTTCAAAATAATTACCCACTCTGTCTATGCGTTTGCCGCCATGTGCCAATGTCGCCCCATTTTCCAAAGCGTCTTTTACTTGGTTTTCCAATAAAGAAAGCTGCGCTTCACGGGTCAGAGGACCGATATAAACCCCCCCCTCAGTAGGATCGCCAATTTTCCATGATTTGACTTCTTCAATAAATGCTTTTACGTAATCATCATATACATTTTCATGGACATAAATGCGTTCTACGGAGCAGCAGCTTTGCCCGTTGTTGTAAAATGCGCCATCAGCCGTTCCGATAGCTACGTTTTTAATATCGGCAACATCATCCGCTACATAAAGCGGGTCTTTACCACCCAATTCTAATTGGCAAGGCACCATTTTAGGGGCTACTTTTTGATAAATATAATTGCCTGTTTTGTATGAACCTGTGAAAAAATAGCCGCTAAAAGGCAGTGCTAATAACGATCCCCCTACTCTACCCGAGCCGACAGCTACAGCAAAAGCATGAGTAGGGACACCAGCCTCCATAAGCAATTTTTGAATCTGCAAACCTGTTAATGTCGCATATTCCGACGGTTTATACATAACGGCATTGCCAGCCAACAAAGCGGGAATAAGGACATTTGTACCCACCAAATAAGGGTAATTCCAAGCCGAAATATTGCAAACAACACCCAACGGCTCGTACACGATGCGTTCTCCCATGTCCACTTGTTCTACCATCCAATCGTCTTGCAAATACTTGTCGGCATTTTCGCAAAGCCATTTTATGCGCGTCCGTGCGCCGTTTATTTCGTTGCGCGATTGCTGTAAGGGTTTTCCGACTTCTGAAGTCAATATCGCTGCCAAATCTTCTTTGTGGGTATCGAATAAATCATGAAATCGCATTAAAACGGCTATTCGTGCTTCAATCGGCTGTGCATACCACTCTTTTTGACCTTGTTTTAAGGTTTGAAATTTTTGAGATAATGAAGCCTTAGTATCTGTTTTGATCGTTTTGATGACTTGGTTGGTCGCAGGATTTTTAATTATTAGCGGCATTTTTGATAGCATTGATTTGAAATTATGTAAAAATTGAGCAGAGAATGACGAAATCTTTAAGATTTCGTCATTCTGAATATCCCAAAGTACCCCCCTCAGTATTTTTTCAAACTGGCTTCTAAAAAAGCCTTTCTGATGTTCTTTGTAAATGGATTTTCTTGGTCAGGCATACGTTCAGGATGCCATTGAACCGCTAAAAGAAAGGGTTTTTCGGCGTTTTCTAATTCAATGGCTTCGATAAAATTATCATTTGAGAAAGCTCCTGCCTTTAATTCTTTGCCTAAAATATCAATCGCTTGATGGTGTGCACTGTTGACAACGCCTTCTTGTTGATGAACAATATCAAAGAAAAGCGAGTCTTTTTCAACCAAAACAACATGTTCTTTGTCAATATCGGCGAATTTCTTATGCTTTGCATTATTGTTCTCGCCAATATCCACATGCAATGTACCGTTGAAAAAAATATTGATGAGTTGTAGTCCACGACAAATACCCAAAACTGGCTTTTTTTGTTTTAAGGCAAAATCTA
>JANMJN010000268.1:0-18272 GCA_031371355.1 Saprospiraceae bacterium | reverse complement strand
GTGGTGCAGATAATTTACTGAGCATAATTAACAAAAGTGGATATGATAGCAGTTTTTTAAATTCGTTGAGTACTTTGCTCAACAATGCTACAGAGACACAAGGATTGCTAAAAAGTGGCGGCTATATTATCAATACAATATTTGGTAACAAAGTAGTCAATATTGTCAATTGGGTGGCAACTTATGCAGGTATTAAACAGGATTCCGTTTCGAGTTTAATCCAGTTAGCCGCCCCACTTCTCATGGGTGCTATCAGCAAAAATATGGACAGTAGCCGCACTGCCAGCAGTTTGGTCAGTTTGCTCGGGAGTCAAATGCCTTTTTTAAAAAATGCTATACCTTCTGAATTGCTGCATATTTTAGGGTTGAAACAACTAAAATTGGATTCTTCAACACCCAATTCGAGACTTAGATCTCTGACTGATATACCTAAATCTTATACAAACACTGATGAAAAACCTCTATTAAAGCGTTTATTGCCTTGGGTTTTACTATTAGCCGCAGCAATAATCGGTCTATATTATTTGCGTGTTTATAAATCACCCTTACCAGAAGTACCAATGACAACACCTGTAATTGATTCAACCAAGACTGAATTGCCACCTTTGCCTACCTCTGCGACCACAGAAAAGGTCTTGAAATTGAACGATAGTGAGCTAAAAGTGAAAACAGGTTCGTTCCTCGATTTACTTTACACGGCGATAACGGACGAAAATGCCGATTTATCGAAGCCATTAGTTTTTGAAAATGTCACGTTTGCAAAATACAAAACGGAATTGACAGACAGTTCGAAAATACCACTCGATGATTTGGTTAAAATTATGAACGCTTTCCCCAACGTTCAAATTAAAATAAATGGCTATACTGACAGTCGGGGCGATGCCTCTGAAAATAAAGAATTATCGAGAGGTCGTGCCGCATCGGTCAAGTCATACTTATATTCAAAAGGCATTACAAGCGAACGTTTGACCTCTGAAGGCTTAGGTCAAGCCAACCCAATTGCTGACAATGATTCGGAAGCAGGTCGAGCTAAAAATCGGCGGATTGAAGCAGTTATTACGAAAAAGTAATAATCGAAATTTATTTGCTAAAAAAATAGGGCTTACATTTATATAAAATGTAAGCCCTATTTTTACAATTAAAACGATTCTAAAAGATAATATCGTAAATTTGCCCACTAAAAAATCCAGAAGAGTCATTCTCTCTATTCATTGAAACAAAACGAATCATGCAATATATCGGTTATCTATTTTTCCGTTTCATCGTCTTCATTTTCAGTCTCATCCCTTTCGGTGCATTATATAGGCTCTCGAATTTCGTTGCATGGTTGTTATATAAAGTCATTGGCTACCGTAAAGATGTGGTATTTAAGCAGTTACGCGATTCTTTTCCTACAAAATCATCGGATGAAATAAAGAAGATAGCAAAGGCTTCTTATCAAAACTTGGCAGATATTATCGTCGAAAGTATCAAAGGTTTCAGTATGACAGAAGCAGATTTTCGTCGTCGCTATGTTTTTACAAACCCCTCAGTAACCAATGAATTGACGGCAAAAGGACAGAGTGTCATACACGTTGCCGCTCATTATGGAAATTGGGAATGGGGTGTTATCACTTATCCACTTTTTGTCAATAGCCCAATTTTGGGTTTTTATAAGCCCTTGTCTAATGTTTATATGGAAAAATATGGACGAACACAGCGTGGAAAATTTGATATTCACCTCATTCCGATAGGTCAAACCGCTCAAGCTTTTGTTGATTTTAAAGACAAACATGCGACTTATGCCTTTGTGAGCGACCAAAGCACTTGGTCAGACAAGGCGCATTGGGTCACATTTTTAGGACAGGATACGGCTTGCCCGCCTGGTACAGATAAGTATGCAAGAGCCTTGAATGCGACTGTTTTTTATATGAATATTCAACGTGTTCAGCGTGGTTATTATGAATTAAGCTTTGAATTACTTGCCGAAAATCCTGTATCTTTACCCGAAGCAGAAGTAACAAAACGTTTTATGGCAAGGCTGGAAACGCTGATTCACGAAAAGCCAGAAGATTGGTTGTGGTCACATAAACGTTGGAAGAAAAAACGCACATAAATACTATTAAAATACGAAGTGCTATTTTTAATAAAAAAAAACAGTATATTTTCCTTCGAAATAAAGTAAAAACTAGACAAAACAAGATTTTGCATAAAATTTCATGAAATTAATGTTGCACAATAAACAAAGCTATCCTATTTTTGCATTACCGGTTTTAAAGCTCACCTAATTACACGATTATCATAATTTTTTTCAAATATTTCTGTTTATTTCAACATAAACAAAATATTAATATGTACTTATATAAAATAAATTTCGTGAACTAAATTAAAGTGACTTTTCCCATGATGAAATCATTACTACGTTTCGTGTTGTCAGCACTCCTTATGCTCACTATTGCTGCTTGTGGAAACGACAACGAACTGACACCTGAACCGACTAAACTTGTCAAAGACTTTGACTCTCAAAGTGTTCAGCAATGGCAAGATCTTTTTCTCCAAATCGAACGTTACGCCGCAGTCTATCGCCCGTGCCCTGCTGCGCGTATGTTAGGCTATGTTGGTTTAGCTGCCTATGAATCTGCTGTACCAGGCATGCCTAATTACCAATCATTGGCACCGCGTATTCCTGGTTTAGAAATTCCAGCAATTGAAGAAGGCAAAGAATATCATTGGCCCACCGTGATCAATAATGCTTATGCCTTTATGTTCAAAAAGTTTTTTGCTAATGTACGTGCGAGCGATCAATTTAAAATCGCTTCCCTCGAAAGCAGTTTGAATGTTCAATATTCAAGCAGCGTCAATTCAGAGGTTTACAAACGCTCGCGCGAATATGGTCAGCGTGTTGCTTCTGTTGTGTGGGATTTTTCGGCAACAGATAAAGAAGGGCATGACAAATACATCGACCCTCGCCCAGCAACTTATACACCTCCAACGGGAGCTGGTAAATGGGTAAAAACACTTCCAGGTAATGAATCGGCGATGTACCCATACTGGGGTAAAGCACGTACTTTTGCTATCAAAGAAGAGGACAAATTGGCTCGTCCTCCCATCCCTTATTCTGAAGATAAAACTTCGGCATATTATACACAAGCGCTTGAGGTCTATTCTTCTACAACACCACAAACCTATGAAAATCAATGGATTGCAGAGTTTTGGAGTGATGATGTTTTAGGATTTACTTTTAGTCCGCCTTCACGTTGGATAGCTATCTCCAATGAAGTTTTAGTTCAAGAAAAATCTAATCTAGAAACGGCTCTCCTTGCAGCTGTGAAAGTAGGTTTAGCACTCAACGATGCTTCTGTGGCTTGTTGGAATTCTAAATTTGTTTATAACGTTGAACGTCCTGTAACGTATATCAATAAATTCATCAATCCAAACTGGAATGTGGCAAGTTTGACAAGTACTGGTTTCTTAGGGTCAACACCCTCTTTCCCAGCCTATCCAAGTGGTCATTCTACATTTGGTGCTGCGGCTGCCGAAGCTTTGACATCGGTATTTGGTTATTCTGTTCCTATGACTGACCGTTGCCACGAGGGTCGCACTGACTTTAATGGCAAACCGCGTTCTTTCAATTCTTTCTACGAAATGTCAGAAGAAAACGCTTATTCACGTATCTATTTGGGCGTCCATTTCCGTATGGATTGTTCGGAAGGTGTGCGTATGGGCTATCAAGTTGGTCGTCGAGTGAATGCTTTGCCTTTCAAAAAAGTGCTATAATGAATTATAAGTTATGAGTTATGAAAAACGCGACCCCTCAGTATAGAAGGTCGCGTTTTTCATAACTACTGATTCAAAACTCAATATGTTTCTCCAAACTCAAAGCTAAACGACGAAGCCCTTCTGTCAAATCTTCTTTTGAAGGATATCCAAACCCAATTCGGAAATAGCGTTCTGACTGCTCAAACCAATGACCATAGCCTACAACTGTTTGATAATCAAGGTATAAGGTGTTTTGGAAATCGATAAAATTATCGAATTTAAAGCCTTCTCTCAGTCTTGGAAAGCAAACAACCCCAGCTTGAGGCTCAACCCACTCCAAGTAAATTTGCTCAGACATCCATGATTTCATAATAGAAAAATTGGCGCGTATATGTGCATGAATGGGTGTTAAAAACGAAGTTTTTTGAGCCAATAAGTACTCTGCAATGGCTTCTTCAATAATCGCATTGCCCAAAATCATTTGCTCCTTTGCTGCTAATAATTTGTTTATCAATTGTTTATCACGGCAAATCAACCAACCAATCCGAATGCCTGGCGCACCAAAGGCTTTTGACAAAGAACAAACAGAAATAACCTTTTCAGACAAAGATGCCGTATATGGTAACAGCGGCGTTTGAAAATTTAAATCCCTATATGTCTCATCCACAAGCACATAACACCCATTCTTTTCGGCAATTTCGATAATAGCTTTTATTGTTTCAGGCGCATACAATTTGCCTGTTGGATTGTGCGGATTCGTCAAACTGATGAGTTTTGTATTTGATTTTATGGCTCGAAGAACCCCCTCAGTATCAAGGTCGAAATTTTGATTAAAATCCAAATCAACAACCGTCATTTCACAACCGATTGCTCTTGGGGTTTCCAAGTTAGTCGCATAATTGGGTCGAATAACAACAATATGGTCGTTTTTACTCAATAAAGTCGTCGAAATCATAAATAAAGCCATCGCCGCACCCGTGGTCACCAACACATCATCAATTGTAAAATCGTTGCTGTTTTCAAGTATCAACGACCTTAAAGCCACACAGCCACGATGTTCTGGATAAGCCAAAACGAGGTTTGAAAGGTCAATGTTTAATTCGTTAAAAGGTAAGTCACGAACGGAACTTTCAGCTAAATTGTAACGTATTGTACTGTAACCCATTTCTTCGGGAGACTCGATTTCAATCGGCATTCTGCGATAATCCATACTCTTTTTTTGTTTACTTTGTTTTAAAATATTTACTAAAATTACCTAATTTTGTTTTAAAATAATAATTTTGTCTTTTATTCTCTTAAAAAACAACTTTGATTTCAATTTGTAAAATTGTAAAAATTATCGAAAGACATGTCAATAAAAACCGTTTTTAATGCAACCGAATACGAAACCCTCAAAAAACGTATCGAAAATTTGCAGCCAAACGCAAAACGGCTTTGGGGTAAGATGGATGCCGCTCAAATGTTGGCACATTGTTGTAATCCTATCGAACAAGCGATAGGCAAAACCGCTTTTAAAGACGATAGTAATTTTCTATCAAAAACGCTTATCCGTTGGTTCGTTTTGCGTAAAATAAAACAAGGTCATTTCGGACGCAATTTGCCAACAGCCAAAAGTTTTTACGTTACGGATGAACATCAATTTACTATTGAAAAGCAACGTTTATTAGACAATTTGGCTGAATTTTACCATAAAGGACAAAATGGACATCTGATGCCGCATCCTAGCTTTGGCAAATGGTCAAATGAACAATGGGGGCAATTGACACATTTACATTTAGACCATCATTTATCGCAGTTTTCAGCATAAAACCGACCCCTCAGTAAAAAGTAATAAAACTTAAAATTATGAACGAAGAAGTAAGATACGAAGACGACAACATCAGAACGCTCGACTGGAAAGAGCATATTCGCCTTCGCCCTGGCATGTATATCGGCAAATTAGGCGATGGCACATCTCCAGACGACGGTATTTATGTCCTTTTAAAAGAGATTATTGACAACTCCATTGACGAATATGTCATGGGTCATGGTAAGTATATTGACATTAAAATCGAAGATGGGACGGTCATTGTACGTGACTTTGGGCGTGGGATTCCACTTGGAAAAGTTGTGGATTCAGTAAGTCAAATCAATACTTCGGGCAAATTTGACTCAAAAGCCTTTAAAAAATCGGTGGGTTTGAACGGTGTTGGTACGAAGGCAGCGAATGCCCTTTCCGAGTATTTCAAGGTACAAGCCTTCCGTGATGGTGAAACGAAAGTGGCTGAATTTTGCATGGGTGCGATTACCAAAAATCATAAATTGGGTAAAACAACCGAGCCAAATGGCACGTTGATTCACTTCAAACCCGATACAACGATTTTTAAAAATTATAAATTCCGCGCCGAGTTCATCGAGTCTCAATTGTGGAATTATGCTTATTTGAATACGGGTTTAAAAATCAATTTTAACGGCAAAACCATTTTTTCGAAAAACGGTTTGTTTGACCTTTTGACCCGTAAAATTGGCGAAGAACACATCGAATATCCCATTATTTTCTTGAAAGGTGAAGATATTGAACTCGCAATGACACACGGACGGCATTATGGCGAACAACACCACTCGTTTGTCAATGGTCAATACACGACGCAAGGCGGAACACATTTACAAGCGTTCCGTGAAGCCGTCGTTGATACAGTCCGCAATCATTTCAATAAAAAATACGAGTCTCAAGACATTCGGACTTCAATTATTGCCGCTATTTCCGTTCGTGTCGAAGAACCTGTTTTTGAATCTCAAACAAAAACAAAATTGGGGTCACTCAATATTGGTCCAGAAGGTCCTTCGGTCAGGAAATTCATAGGTGATTATTTGCAAAAAGCACTTGATGACTTTTTGCATAAAAATAAAGAAGTGGCAGATGCGCTCAAACGCCGTATTGAGCAAAATGAACGTGAGCGTAAGGAAATTGCAGGCATCAAAAAATTAGCGAATGACCGTGCTAAAAAAGCAAATATTCACAACAAAAAGCTGCGTGATTGCCGTTTTCATCTCAATGAAAAAGTACCTGTGGGCAAAGAAGAAAGAGTAGCGTTCACTTCGGTCTTTATTACTGAGGGGGACTCTGCGAGTGGTTCTTTGACTAAAGCACGAGATGTGGAGACGCAAGCCGTCTTTTCACTGCGTGGCAAGCCGTTGAATTGTTACGGCTTGACTAAGAAAATTGTTTATCAAAATGAAGAGTTGAACCTACTGCAACACGCTTTGAATATTGAAGACGGCATTGAGTACCTGCGTTACAATCGCGTTGTTATTGCCACTGATGCCGATGTGGACGGTATGCACATACGTTTATTGTTATTGACGTTTTTCCTTCAATTCTTCCCCGATTTAGTCCGAAATGGTCATCTTTTTATTCTCAACACACCACTTTTCAGAGTTCGCGATAAAAAAACAACCTATTATTGTTATTCAGAAGAAGATAAAAAAGAAGCGATTCGGAAGCTACGTGGCAAAGCTGAAATCACTCGATTCAAAGGTTTAGGCGAAATATCACCCAACGAATTTCAAGACTTCATCGGCGAAGGCATCCGTTTGCAACCTGTTGTCATGACAGATGATATGAATATTGACCATATTTTGGATTATTATATGGGCAAAAATACGCCTGAACGTCAAGACTTTATCGTTGAAAACCTGCGTTTTGAATTAGACGAAATTGAAGATGACATTGAGGTAGCAGAAGCGATGGCAGAAGTCGCCTGATTCGTTTTCAAAAATTAAAAGCCGTTGATACCCCCCTCAGTATCAACGGCTTTTTCATTTAAATAATAAAAGATATTTGTTAAATTTGTCGAATTTTACTCATAAAACACATTATTGCCGTTTAAACGTTTTCTGGAAATCATAAACCCTTACAGTGTGAATACTTTTAAATCCTTTTTTAGCAATATTTTTAAGAATGGAAAAACAACCGATTTATACAGCCGCAAGTCGCGGTGGAAATGGTATTTGGGCATTATTGGAATTATAATCGTTGCTATATCAACTATTTATACAAACTACCTTGTTGTTCAATTGCGTGAACAAGAAGAGAAACGATTGGAACTTTTTAGTCGTGGACAAGAAATTATGGGCAGTGTGGATGGCGAAACTTATAATAATCTGCCCCAAATTATTCGTGATTTAGTGGAGACAATAGCTGTTTTCGACCCTTCAATTCCAATGATATTGACCGATGATCATTACAATATTATTGACGCTCGTAATTTTTGGCGGCTCGATAGTACTGTTGCAACACCGTCTGATACAGCTTACATCAAAGGTATATTAGACCAACTCATTATGTCAAAACGGCAACCTATTTTGGTAAAAGATGATTTGGGTATGATTATCAATAAAATATATTTTGACGATTCTCACTTGCTTACTTTGTTGAAATATTATCCTGTTTTTCAATTCATACTTATCGGTTTATTCATTGGCTTCGGTTATCTCGGCTTCAGTTCGGCTCGTCGCAATGAGCAAAACCGCGTGTGGGTTGGGATGGCAAAGGAGACAGCGCATCAACTCGGCACACCTATAGCTGCCATTTTAGGTTGGATTGAACACTTACGCTCGTCACATGAAGATGATGAAGCAACACAAGAGGTCGTTGATGAACTAGAACACGATGTTGATCGCTTATCTCTCGTCGCTGATCGTTTTTCTAAAATTGGTTCTGACCCTGAATTAACACAGACCAATATGTACGAAGCAATTGAACGTTGCCGTATTTATATGCAAAAACGCGCACCCCGAAAAGTCGTTTTCAACTTTCCGACACTCGACTCAGCCCCTCAATTGGATCGCGATTCCAAACCTCAACCGTATGCCGGTATAAAAATAAATGACCATCTATTCGATTGGGTTGTTGAAAATTTACTCCGCAATGCCATTGATGCTTTGGACAATGGTAAAGGTGTTTTGAGTGCAACGATTTATGAAGAACCACAATGGGTGTGCGTGGACATCAACGACACAGGTCAAGGCATTCCACACAACAAATTCAAAACGGTATTTCAACCCGGTTTTACTACTAAAAAACGCGGTTGGGGCTTAGGTTTGTCACTCGCCAAGCGGATTATTGAGAACTATCACGGTGGGAAAATTTTTGTTAAAGATTCAACTTTGGGAAAAGGAACGACGTTTTGTATTAAGTTGCCGAAGAGTGAAGCATGAAAAAATAGTATGAATGGAAATATGGAATTTTTCAATCCCAAGCATCTTAATTGTAACAATAACGGTTTCAATACAATGTTATTAATCACATTTATTTACAATTAAAAACAATCTGTCATGCTTAAAATCATCGCTTTGTTCTTCGCTTTACTGCCCCTCAGTATGGACACGTCTAATAACAAACCATTAGCTTTAAATGGTCAAGAAGATACGACAAGTTTCTCACAAAACAATAAGAAAAAAGGCAAAATTCAAGTGGCTTTGCTACTCGACACATCCAATTCAATGGATGGTCTGATTGATCAAGCCAAATCTCAAATCTGGAAAATGGTCAATCGTTTAGCATCTGCCAAAAAAGGCGACGAGGCTTCCGACATCGAAATTGCTCTTTTTGAATATGGCAACGACAACCTCGAAATGGGTGAAGGTTATATCCGCATGGTCAACAGCTTAACGCGAGATATGGACGCTATATCAGAAAAACTATTTGCGTTAAAAACACGCGGTGGCAGCGAATACTGTGGTTGGGTCATCGGTGATGCGGTCAATAATTTGAAATGGTCGGACGATAACGACGACTTGAAACTCATCATCATCGCGGGCAACGAACCGTTTGATCAAGGACCAAAAGACTATAAGGAAACGTGTAAATTGGCGAATCAAAAAGACATCGTTATCAATACAGTACATTGTGGTCCTTGGCAAGAAGGCATCAGAACGCATTGGAAAGACGGTGCCGACATAGCCAAAGGCAAATATCTCAATATCGAACAAGACCGCAAAGTCATTCATATTATTACGCCTTGGGATAACCAAATGAATGAACTGAATGGAAAACTGAATAAAACGTATATAGGCTACGGTTCTGTGGGCAAAGAAATGAAAGTACGTCAAGAAAAACAAGATATGAACGCGGCTGAATATGGCTCTGCGAATGTCGCCTCGCGTACTGCCTACAAAGCCAAAGCCCAATACCGCAACGACTCATGGGATTTGGTGGATGCTTCTGAAAAAGACAGCGATAAAATTGCCAATATGAAAACAGAGGAATTGCCCGAAGAAATGCAAAAAATGTCCGTTTCAGAACGCAAAGCCTATATCGAAAAATTGAGAAAAGAACGTGATGAGGCACGCAAAGAAATTCAAGATTTAGAAAAGAAAATCGCTGCATTTACAGCCGAAGAAACCTTAAAACAAGGTGACAATTTGACCTTAGATAAAGTCATGCAAGACGCAGTTGTAGAACAAGCGAAAGGAAAAGGGTTTGTTTTCGAAAAATAGCCCCCTCAGTATCTGCAATAAAAAAGCCGCTTTTCCAACGAAAAGTGGCTTTTTTATTGCAGAAAAATCAATAGTTCATCATTTTGTTAAGTCCAACTCTAAGCGAATCGCTTCCACAAAAGCAATCGGCACATCAACTATCTCAGCAATTTGAATATTTCCCATATGTGTTGTTTTAATGAGTCTTACAACAGTTTGACGTTTGAGTTCTTGCTCTCTTTGACGTGCTTTAGCTTCGGCAATAGCGATTCCTTTTTCCATGCCTTTTTCCATAGCTTTCTCTTCCGCTACGTCAAAAATTGATTTAAATGCAGTTGCCATTTCTTTATCAGGTTTTAATTGTTCAACAATTTCATTAAATTTTATATTATCTAATTTTGAACGCCTTTCAGAATATTCCATGAGCATTCTCAGATATGTTTGAAACAAAAGCGATGGCTTCGAAGTTTCTGCAAATTTAAGTATTTCTTCTAAGTTTTGCTGAAAAAATTCTTTATCATGTGCATGTTTCAAAGCTATAAAAGCAGCACGAAGTTCGCCCAAATCAACAGCCGCTTCAATATCAACATCAGGCATTGCCTGTAAATCTATGACAATGTACTTCGGAAAAGAGACATAATCTAAGATGGTTTCAGGTAAATACTTAGCAAAATAGTCATAAAGTCGTTTGTATTTCCATTTTCTGGCTCCATGATAAATCAATTTTGGGATGACAATGCTGGGCGGTTGTTCATTATTGATATCAACCATTTGGATGCTTCTGATATAATCCTCTATTTGAAAATCAATAGGTCTATCAGGGATACTACTTTTGAATTCGCCCAAAAAGCAAAACCTGAAATTGGGCAATTTTTTTCTGCCACGAATAGATTTTGGAATAGCTTCCTTTTTGACAGCTGCCTCGTATATCGTATCGGAATAGGTGATTTGCAAAACTTCATCCACATGCGTATCAGGTTGCTTTTTCAAGGTTGAAAAATCAATATACTGTTTTAGGTCATTTGGTATAGCATATTGTAAGATTTTTAAGACCAATTCTGGATAGCTGAATATGCCACGCACGAAATCATCGTGGTCTTTGTTCCTTTTACGGCTTGCTTCATTGGTTGTTTTCTTCATAATGTTTAGCTTTAGATTAAAATGCGAAGCTAACAAAAGGATTTTATCAGACAAATTACCCCCTAAGTATTTTTAACAAAAAAGCCACATTTTCGCTTGGAAACGTGGCTTTTTTGTTGAATTATTCTAAAAATCAATCAAAACTCAGCACCCCAAACCGATATGTCCGTCCACTTTCACCATAAACAGCCATGTCTCTACGACCGACTTGTCTACAAATTTTAGGACGTGTCACCACACCTTTATCTCTGTTTGAAAACATCGGATAACGTTTCAAACTGCCATCACGCGCCACTTCTGCAAGCGTCACGACTGAGTACTTATCAGGTGTTTCAGCAACCGTTTTTGTCCGTTTTGGGTCAAGATTTTTCGGGTTTTCATTGTAAGCAAAATACAATTTATCTGCAACGATACTCATCGCATAAGACGAGTACGTACCACCATCATTGACCGAAACTTGCCGTTTAGGAACGCGGGTTGTCCAAGCAATTTCACCGTCGGGTTGAATATTGACAACAATGATGTCATTGTAATTAAAATAATAATCAGAACGACGATTACTGCGGTTGTAGCGATAGCCATAAGGGTCGTACCAAGACGAATAATAAGGTGAACTCCACGAATTATACCCATAAGGGCTGTAACCATAAGGGTTATTGTTGAGCAGCCGTTCTTCAACAAAATATTGCTCTGCAATGAGTATCACACCGCCATCGCTGCGCATTATGAGCTTATCAAGCGAATAATCAAAAAGCTCTGGTGCACGCTCTTTGTCATCGCGGTCAATTGCGGCTTTCGCTTGCATTTTGCTTTTATCAGACAAATTGGCTGTGACAAAATTGAAATCAAATTCACGAGTTGAGATACTCGTCATATCCTTTGTACGCGGGTTTATTTTGAAAAAACAAGAGCCTTTCATGCCTTTTGCATCTTTTTCGGAATAAAAACCTGCACAAACGATGTCGCCATCGTCTGCAATTCTGAAAGTCAAATCTGTCACAAACTTATCTTTCAATACAATTTTATACTCTTGAACATCAACTGTAGAGTCTTTTAAGTAAGCCACAATATCATATTGATAAGTCGGTTTGCCCCGTCTTTCCAAACGATTAGACCCCTCAGTATATATAATGCCTAACAGATACACATTGCCTTTATTGTCCACTTGATAGTCTTCAACGCTGAAATTCTTTTTACCATAAGGCAATTTGGCTTCTTTTGCCCACTGTTGCGAAAAGTCAGCATCATAAACCGCTAAGGAAAATGATTGCCCATCTTTAGAATTGGGTTGACGATTGAAAATGACAATTTTGGAACTGTCACGCGATTGCGCCAAGCTGAACACGTCTTGTCGCTCTCGGTTCGTTTCGTCTTGTTCGCCAATCATAATAATATCTTTTATCAAGTTCAATGTTGACTTATTGACTTCTTGCGCAAAAAGATACGTTTTTTCATGCTTTTCGTTGTAAAAAAACGAGAGCATCCACAAACGACCGCCAACCATGACGACATCTTTGAGGTGACGTTCTTTGCCTTTATAATCCAAATCCAACTCCCGGCTGCGGACAAGTTTCATCTTTGAATTATAAAACTCAATAATCGGCTTTTGCTTACCACCGCCTACAAGTCCGCCTTGGTGCAAGCGCAAGGTATAAAAACCGCCCCCCTCAGTAGCAATGATTTTTTGTATCTCTGTATTTGACGGTTCTTGGTATTCGTCACTCCAAACCATCGTCGCGGGTGTTCGGTTGTCTTCATTAGCGACCTGTTGGGCATTTGCCCCGATAAAAAAGCTCGATAATATGAGCATTAAACTAAAACAGATATTTTTCATGTTTTATAAAATTTTAGTATTAAGGACAAAATTGTTGGGTTGTATCATTAAAAAACACCCCCTCAGTTAAATAAGTATTTTCAAGAAAACTAACGTAATTCTAAGACGAAAATGGGTTATTTCGTTGTCAAATTTAGACATTTTAGCGGTTAAAGTTTTCTTAAATTTCAAAAATGGGTGTAAATCTTAAATTTTGGAAAAAAACGGGGCTTAAAAACAAAACAGACCTCAAATATCTAAACATTTAAATAATTCACTAAAATAGATAACAACAAAATTAAAATCGCAGCCCCTCAGTATCAGCATAATATTCTTCGTTGGGTCTTACAAAAAAAGCATAAAACACTGATTTTAATTCATAAACCACCAAAAAATCATTAGAAAAACTTTGAACATCGCTTTTTTATTCGGCTGTGGGAAGTTAACTTTGCGACGATTTTTAAGAACACATATAAAAGTCTATATACGATATGTCGCTTAATCGCTTATTATACGCTTGTTTGTTGAGCATCTTGATGTTCACATCGCTTTCAGCACAAGCTCCTGAAACTCATACACCCGAAACGCATGCTCCTGCTGCAACTGAACAACAGCCTCATGGCGAAGCGACACCTCAACACGGTGCCGCAGCTCATGCTGCTCATTCAGATTGCGCACCAGAAGAAACAAAAAGCGAAAAATACGACCCCGTTCCTGCGGTGATGCACCATATTGGTGATGCACATCATTTCCACATCATCGGCGACCTACATTTGCCTTTACCGGTCTTCGCTTATGATTCTGAAAATGGTATGACAGCTGGTATGTCAACAATGTTTCATCATGGCGCAAAAGCGGTGAATGGTTTCGTGTTAGCACACGATGTCGTTCGCAAAGCAAAGGGTTTACCGATGGGCGAAGTTGAATTGGATGAAATCCACGATGGTCATTATTCTTTTGTCAAAGAAGAACTCAACGCAAAAGGCAAAAAAGAAGACCACCACTTTGTTAGTTATAAAGGACAGTGTTACGAATTGGAAGAAAGCCGGAAATTGACAAACTTAGAATCGTCATGGATTGATTTTTCGATTACAAAAAACGTGTTTACGATGCTTTTAGCTTTGGCGTTGATTGCTTTAGCTTTTTTCAAAACAGCAAATTTCTATAAAAACAACCCAAACAAAGCACCAAAAGGCTTGGCTAACTTGATGGAAGTATTCGTTACATTTATACGTGATGAAGTCGCTAAACCATCTATTGGACCTAAATATGAGAAATATATGACGCTTTTGATGTCCTTGTTTTTCTTTGTTTTGTTCAATAACCTATTTGGTTTGATTCCTTTTTTCCCTGGTGGTGCCAACGTAATGGGTAATATCAGCTCAACAATAGTCTTAGCCTTAATAGTTTTCGTTGTTGTGACTTTGAGTGGTAACAAAAACTATTGGCAACATATTTTTTGGATGCCAGGCGTTCCATTGCCTATCAAAATATTGATGGCACCGATTGAATTTGCTTCAATTTTCATCAAACCGTTCACATTGCTCATTCGTCTTTTTGCGAATATCGTCGCAGGTCACGTTATCATTTTGACATTCGTTAGTTTGATTTTTATCTTCGGAAACGCAGGTCAAAGCATTGGTGGTTCCGCTGGTGGCTCCGTTATGGCAGTACCTTTCGTAGCGTTTATGAACATTTTGGAGATTCTTGTAGCGTTTTTGCAAGCATTTATTTTCACATTATTATCTGCTTTATACATCGGCGGTGCGATTGAAGAACACCACCATGAAGAAGCACACCATTAAGAATTCTTTATTGTTTATTGCTAATTGATTATTCTTTTAACAATCAACAATCTAAATAATAAAATTAATCATTATTCATTAATAAATAATCAATTTAAAATGACTGGTACACTCGCAGCAGTCGGTGCAGGTTTAGCCGTAATTGGCGCAGGCATCGGTATCGGACAAATCGGTGGTAAAGCGATGGAAGCTATCGCTCGTCAACCTGAAGCCGTAGGTGACATTCGCACGAACATGTTGATCGCAGCAGCCCTTGTTGAAGGTGCAGCTTTGGCAACTATCGTTTTGTCATTCTTCGTCTAATCCGCCGAAAGATTTTAAACTCTCGCCTGCCAACGGTTGGTTGGTAGGCAGAGTTTACTCAATTGATTATTGTTTATTGATAAATGCTTATTCCTAATCACCGTATTAATCAATAAACAATAAAAAATAAGCAATTAAAACACCCCCTCAGTATATCGAGGGTATTTTAAATAAAAATCAACAATTTTAATAATTCAACTATATAGCAATGGAAATCTTTTTTCTTGCAGATTTTTCTCCGATAAAACCTGATTTTGGTCTCCTGTTCTGGACATCGGTTATTTTCCTTTTGGTCTGGATTCCAATCGGACGCAAAGCATTCAAACCCATTCTCCAAGCGTTGAAAACACGCGAAGAAGGCATCGCAAACGCACTCGGTGCTGCCGAAAATGCCAAATTGGAAATGGCTACCTTGAAAGCTGAAAACGAGCAAATCCTCGCTGCAGCCCGTGAAGAACGCATGAAAATGCTCAAAGATGCAAAAGATACTGCTAATTCAATTGTTGCTGAATCTAAAAATGCAGCAAAAGAAGAAGCGTCTAAAATCATGAAATCGGCACAACAAGAAATCGAAAACATGAAGCAAGCGGCTATGACGGAAGTCAAAAACCAAGCAGGTATGCTTGCTCTCGATATCGCTGAAAAAGTGATTAGAAAAGAGTTGAAAAGCGATGCTTCGCAAGTCGCATTCGTCAATACGCTCGTGAAAGAAATGAACCTTAATTAAATATGAATTATGAAATATAAATTATGAAATTAATCATAGTTCTGTATTTCATACTTCATATTTCATAATTCATATTTATAGAATATGTCAGTTAGCAGTAGAGTAGCCGGGCGTTATGCCAAATCGTTGATGGATTTGTCCAAAGAATTGGGTAAACTCGATGTGGTTGTGGAAGATGTAAAGTCCATTGCCGCAGCCGTCAAAAATCGGGATTTGTACCTATTGTTGCAAAGCCCTATCATCAATGCCGATAAAAAAAACGCTATAATGACTGCCATTTTTGGTGGTAAATTGAGTGATTTGACGATGGCATTCATCAAAATATGCGTTGATAAAAACCGTGAAGGCTTATTGCCCGATATTTCTACAGAATTTTTGGCAGAGCATAAAAAAATGCAAGGTATCACAACCGTTAAAGTCACAACGGCTACGCCCCTCAGTACAGAAGCCATTGATGCCATTCGTAGCCAACTCGTTTCAAGTTCTGATACTTTGGCAAAGGTTGAAATTGAGGTCAAAATAGACCCAACGCTGATTGGTGGTTATGTGGTTGAGTTTGGTGATAAATTGTACGATGCCAGTGTTGCTCATAAATTAGATGTTCTGAAAAAAGACTTTTCATCTAATATATATGAGTCGCAGATAGAGAAGCATGGGTCGGTTTAATACCCCTTCCTACAAAGTAGTCCTTCGGACGAAGGAATCCTTTGGATCAGTATTTTTTCGTTCAAAAATATTTGACCGTGAAAAAAGTGCTTGTTTTAATGGCTGTTTCTTTATTTTATGGGTTAGGTTGTACAAAAAATACGCCCGTAGATACAAC
Organism: Saprospiraceae bacterium; assembly: GCA_031371355.1. GTDB lineage: Bacteria > Bacteroidota > Bacteroidia > Chitinophagales > Saprospiraceae > JAAFJT01. The sequence goes on along the minus strand of JANMJN010000268.1, from coordinate 1,464 downwards.
TATTACGTGTGTCCGTACTTTTGATACGACGACAAGCATAGAGAATTATATAGAAATGGATTCTTTAAGCCCTTTTAAAGGTGTAACAACCTTAAATTTGACATTAAGAATTGTAAGAATAGCGCGTCAGTCAGGCACTTGTGATGTCGTACCTTTATGCAATAATTTTATGACCATCACAAATAGAACAGAAAAAACAATTGCGATTTTTTATAATACCGTAGGCGGTATCAATGCGACAATAAGACCTTACGAAACAAAGTATGAAGTTGTGCCGCCCAATGCGATTACAGGGATAACAGGTTCATGTTTTAATTTTATGGAGTTTAAAAATAGTATTAAAGTGCGCTATTATTGACCCCCTCAGTATAAAACATTAAAAATCAGACTTTTAGCGTCAAAAACGCTTTATAATATTCGATACTTTTTATTTTTTAAAATTTATAAAACGATAATAAAATGGTTGATGTAAGACCAGAAGAAATATCAGCGATACTCAAGCAGCAATTGAGTGGTTTCTCAACGGCAACCGAATTGGAACAAATCGGTACAGTATTGCAAGTCGGCGACGGTATTGCGCGCATTTATGGCTTGAACAACGTTCAAGCGGGTGAACTCGTCGAGTTTGAGAATGGTACACAAGCCATTGCCTTGAACTTGGAAGAAGACAACGTGGGTGTCGTATTGCTCGGTTCGCCTGATGGTATTAAAGAAGGTTCAACGGCACGCCGCACAAGCCGCATCGCTTCAATTCAAGTCGGTGAAGGCATGATTGGTCGTGTTGTCAACACTTTGGGTCAACCGATTGACGGTAAAGGTCCAATCACAGGTGTGAAATACGAAATGCCTTTGGAGCGCAAAGCACCGGGCGTTATCTTCCGTCAACCTGTAAACGAGCCGTTGCAAACGGGTATCAAAGCGATTGACGCGATGATTCCGATTGGTCGTGGACAACGTGAATTGATTATTGGTGACCGCCAAACAGGTAAAACAGCGATTGCGTTGGACACCATCATCAATCAAAAAGAATTTTTTGATCGCGGCGAACCCGTGTTCTGTATATATGTAGCGTGTGGTCAAAAATCGTCAACAGTGGCGCAAGTTGCCCGTGTTTTGGAAGAAACAGGTGCGATGGCTTATACGGTTATCGTTGCTTCATCTGCTGCGGACCCTGCACCGATGCAATTCTATGCACCATTTGCGGGTGCTGCGATTGGTGAATACTTCCGCGATACCGGTCGTCCGGCGTTGATTATTTATGATGATTTGTCAAAACAAGCCGTAGCTTACCGTGAGGTTTCGCTGCTGCTGCGTCGTCCGCCGGGTCGTGAGGCTTATCCGGGTGATGTGTTTTACCTGCACAGCCGTTTGCTGGAAAGAGCCGCCAAAGTGATTTCAAAAGATGACATTGCTGCCAAGATGAACGACTTGCCTGAAAGCATTCGCCATTTGGTGAAAGGTGGT
>JANMJN010000259.1:0-5612 GCA_031371355.1 Saprospiraceae bacterium | reverse complement strand
GATGCGGATTTACTGCCCGAACAAGCACCTGTTGAAAAAGCAGTGCAAAAAGCGACCCCCTCAGTAACGAAGCCGTCTGCAACAGAAAAACCGAAACCAACAATGCGTAAGAAAAAGTAACAGAACATAATGCCAAATTGTATTTAGCAAAAAACAATAAGTTTTTTGCAAATAACAAAGTGTAGTTGAGCTTTTTGCAGCTTTACTACACTTTTTTTATTCAAAAAATTACATTTGCAATTTAGTTTTAAAATCCATATTTTTGAAAACAGAACCGAACAGTATGAGAAAACAGCGCACACGTGAGCATATGATTGAAGATTTGGGATTCAATCATGTTGAAAGGCAGATTTTATATGATGCACAAAAGGAGGTAGCCTATTTTGAAGATTTACAGGTTTACTTTCAAAAAAATAGACTAAATTTGGGTAAAGGGCATAAATTTGTTCGTATTTTTATCCCAATGGTAAATATTTTGACCTCACATGTCATCAATAATATTCGTTTATCATTAAAATAATTTCAAAATGGAATATGTAAGCCCTTATAACGATATATCCGCAACTTATGCTGAAGTAGCTTCCGCCTTAGAAAAGTTGGGTTTTCATGATGCCTCAACATCGGAACATTTTCGATATGTGAATGAAAAAGAAAAATCAGAAATTAAGCTGCCGGCAAGACCACTTGATACTCCTTTTTCAAAAGCTAATATGATAGGTTATTCATACATACTTTATATGCAAGGCATCATCAAACACAGAGATGATTTGGCTAAACGCATTGAAAAAAACAGACAAAAAGCACTACCTAAAAAACAACGACTTTCCTCTAAATAGAAAAACAACCGCATATTGAGGGGTCTTATTGTCCGTTTTTCAAGTAAATAAAAAAGCGTAGTACAGCCATTTTGTGGTTTTACTACGCTTTTTTATTTTTATCAAAAAAAATTTTAACTTTTTTTTAATTCTCAAAAACCAAACCTACTATCTATCTCGTAAATAATCTCGAACAAACAAATTAGCTTTTTCAAAACTGCTTAATCAGCGCATAAACTAATGAAAACAAAGGTTTTCGCCTTGTTCACATCACTCTGATTTTTTTAAAATAGATATTTTCCTAATCAAAACAGGCTACCTAAGTACTCGCTACTGAGGGGTATGGCGGAGCTATTTCTTTAACAAAATTTATTAAACTAAAAATGTTCAATTTATGAAAAATTTACCTCCATTTGCGTTCAAAGCTACTATCGTAGCAGTACTGGTAGGTGCGATTGCCTATTTTGGCATCGAAGCACGCTATCTTGAAGCTTCAAGTCACCGCGAAGCGCCTATGATTGCCAATGACCCAATTGCCGACAACACTGACCTTTACGCTTTCCGCAGTCCTGACAACCCAAATACTGTGACAATTATTGCCAACTACATCGGTTTGGAACTACCACAAGGCGGACCGAATTACGCCACTTTTGGTGAAGATGTTCGATATGAAATTCACATCAAAACAAATCCATTGTCTTACGGTGATGACTTGCTTTATCGCTTCACTTTCAAAAAAGTGAATGAAGACCCGACGACGTTTTTCAATATTCGCCTCGGCAAACAGAATTTGAAAAACACTTATACCTTGGAACGTCGTTTTGGCAATGATGGCGCATTTCAAACCATTGTAACAAACGGTATCGTACCGCCGCCAAACATTGGACCACGGTCAATTGACAATACTGTTTTAGGGCTTGGTAAAACCTATGCTCAATTGATGCAAGCAGCTATTATGAGTCCAGGAACAGGCGAAAAAGTCTTCTGTGGACCAGCTGACGACCCATTCTTTGTTGATTTAGGCGGTATTTTTGACTTGGCTCAAACACGTCAAGACGGTGGTGCACGAGATGGTGTTGGTTGCTACAATGTCCACACCATTGCTTTGCAAATACCTATTCAACTTGTTCAAAAGAATTTGAGACCCATTAGCGAAGCAACAAATATTTTAGATGGTAACTATATCATCGGCGTTTGGGCTTCTGCAAGCCGTCAGAAGGTAACGACTTTGAACCCAGATGGTGCCAAACCAACTGGTTCAGGTGAATGGGTTCAAGTATCTCGTTTGGGTATGCCTTTGACAAACGAAGCGTTGATTCCTATTGGTTTAAAAGACAAATGGAACTATGGTACACCGTATGCAGGTGAGCAAGAATTTGAGCAATATTTCACCAATCCTGAATTGGCTTTGTACATGGATGACCGTTTATTTGGTGGGGCAATACCTGCTTTGTCTAAATTGCGTATCCAAACAGCGGCAAAAACAGTCTTAGGCGCTGTTGACTTTGGCAATACGAAAGATGGTTTGTGGGTTATCAAAGGGCATCCTGCAACTGCTGGAACGGCTCTTGACAATGCCGTCTTTGGTAATTATTTGCTCCGCAAAGGTCAACCTCGTTCAGTTGATAATTTACCCGTCTTTTACACAGGTGTACCAAATGTTGCTCCTTATCAGTTAGCAACGGGCAAAACGCCGGGCAATCCCTTAACCGCGGGCAAGCCTTTTATCAACAACTTTCTGCCTTCTTGGTCGCTTATTCCGAATGATATCCGAACAGGTGATATGTTACGTTTGAACTTAGCAGTGCCGCCAACACCGCGCAATGACCCGAAATTCAGTAGTGAAGGTCTTGTTGCTGCAGCCGTTCTCGGTTTGACTGATACCGCTTACAACAAATCAAATGCCCTTCAATTTATTCCGAACATGGATGGTTTCCCAAATGGTCGCCGACTTGAAGATGACGTGACTCGTATCGAATTGCAAGAAGTTGCTGGTGTCGTTTTAGCAGCCGTTGGTTTGTGGTACGACGATTGGAATATCGGTAGCTCACCATTAACACCTAAATTATTGAATGTTTTGGGTTATACAACAGGTGTTGAGAAAAACGACAAAGCGTTCCAAAGCACATTCCCTTATGTTGCTGCACCACAAAGCGGCTTTGGTTCATGCGGTGGCATTGCGGCAGGTACAGTTTTTCCTGCTAACAATTCTGCATTCATGAATGACCCCTCAGTAAATACGTCAAAAATGGGTTTCGCAAGCCCTGCTGTGATGATGAAAGTGGGTCAAAATCCATTTACTACGGAAACGACTATTCAATACAATGTTTCAGAAGCCGGTCACGTCAGCATTTTGCTTTATGACTTGAATGGCAAAATCGTTAAAACGATTGAAAATCAAGACAAATCTAAAGGTGTGTATCAAGTCAGTGTCAAAGGTTTTGACCTCAACGCAGGGACTTATATCGCTCGGATTATGCTTGATGGACAACCGATGCAATCTGTGAAATTGAATAAAACAAATTGAATATCAAAGTAGGTTAGTTAGTTAGTTTTTGCGCTAAAACATTAGGGGAACCTGAAAAATTCCCCTAATATGCGCTTTTACGAGCTAACTAACCCACTTAAAAAACAACCAAATCACGATTAAGCTATCAAAATATTTTTCTAACTAACTAACAAATTTTTGTCAATAATGAAGAAACTAACCTACCCAATCTTAATACTTGCGTTACTTATTACGCTCGGTTTTGTTTATAAAAACTATGAACGCAAAAAGAATGAAATTCCACAACTTTTGGCGCGCCCCAATGCTCAAGCCGTTTCGATGCAATCGGAATGGATAAATACCAAACAAGCGATTGAAACATTGCTCGACCAGTTGCGCCGCCATCCTGAAGACCTCAAAACAAAAATGAAATTGGCAATGGCTTATATTCAAGAAAGCCGTGTGACGGGAAATCATGCCTATTATGATGAAGCTGCGCTCAAACTCGTAGAGCAAGTTTTGGAGAAAGAACCACAAAATTATGATGGTTTGGCAGCAAAAGCGACTGTTTTATTGAGTCAACACCATTTTACCGATGCTTTGAAAGCCGCGCAGGAGTTTGTGAAACTTTATCCCGATGCTGCCTTTGGCTATGGTTTGTTGTGCGATGCGAACATCGAATTAGGCAATTATACTGAGGGGGTCGCTGCGGCGGACAAAATGGTGGGTATTCGTCCAGAGTTGCGTTCATACAGCCGTGTAGCATATCTCCGTGAGATTTTTGGCGACTATAAAGGGGCAAAAGAGGTGATGTTATTAGCCGTAAAAAGTGGCGTAGATGGGTTGGAACAAACAGAATGGTGTCGCACCGAACTCGGTAAACTCTATGAAATGACAGGCGATACAGCTATGGCAGCACGTTTTTATGAGCAATCATTGGCTTTACGTCCTGATTATGCCTACGCTTTAGCGGGTTTAGGTCGTTTGGCGAAAATTGGTAGTCGTTATACTGAGGGGTTAGATTATTTCAAAAAAGCAGCTGAACAAACCATAGATTATGCTTTTTATGACGAATTGACCGATTGTTTGCAAAAAATAAACCCAACAGAAGCACGTAAAAATGCTGAAAATGTCATCACCCAACTCTCAAAACACGCAACTGACGATGCCGCTCAACCCGACAAAGGGCATTATGCCGACAAAGAATTGGCGTATGCTTATTTGAAAATCGGTGATACGGAAAAAGCCCTCATTCATGCAACCCGTGAATGGAATCGCAGACCCGACAATATTGATGTGAATGAATGCCTCGCTTGGGTTTATTTTCAAAAAAATGATATAACTAATGCTGCTAAATTCATGGAAAAAGCTTTGAAAACCAACAGCCAAAACCCAAGACTACTGTTAAGAGCAGGACAGATATTTCAGAAAAATGGTGACTCTACACGTGGTAACACATTGATAAACAAGGCTTATTCGATCAATAAATTTGTTCAGCCATGAAAATAAAATGCTTAGTGCCTAATCTTAGGATGATTTTAAATCTTCCTAAGATTAAGCTACCCCTCAGTATGCTATTGGTTTTGAGCATTCCAACAACTACATCAGCACATACCATCAATTATGCGCTCGAAGGGCAGCCAGCGAGCCATGTGTTCAGCTACTATTTGTCGCTCGGTTATGAGCATATTTTGCCCAATGGACTTGATCATATTCTGTTCGTTGTCGGTTTGTACTTGTTGAGCCCACGTCTAAAAGATGTGTTATGGCAAGCCACAGCATTCACGGTAGCGCATACATTGACCTTGATATTGAGCATGAAAAACATCATCGTTGCGCCGCCCGCTTTGATTGAGCCGATTATTGCTCTTTCGATTGTATTTATAGCTGTCGAAAACCTAATGTCTTCTCGTTTACAAGCATGGCGTATAGGTATCGTTTTTTTATTCGGTTTGGTACACGGCATGGGTTTCGCGTCTGCACTCAATGAGTTAGGTTTGCCACGTGATGCGTTTTTCTCATCGCTCATAACCTTCAATATTGGTGTAGAGTTGGGTCAAATGACGGTCATTTTAGCCTGTTGGTTGACTTTTGGCAAATGGTTTTCTTCTGAAATATGGTATAGAAAACGCATTGTTTTGCCGATGTCAGTAGCTATTGCAGCGATTGCTTTGGTATGGACTTTTGAACGAATTATGTAATGGTTTGACCACAGATTGGACTGATACGACAGATTTTCACTGATTTTTTCTTTTTTCATACTCTTTGAACTTAGAAAAAAAATAATTGAAAACCTGTCGTATCAGTCC
>JANMJN010000204.1:0-13251 GCA_031371355.1 Saprospiraceae bacterium | reverse complement strand
GTTTTCGCAAAAAAAACGAAGAATATAACAGTAATGACCCTGTTCAGCCTTTGAATTTTATAAAAAACAATGCTCTTTTTGCTAATGTAAAACTAAGTTGGACACCTGCGCAAAAGTATTTGACTTATCCAAATTATAAAGACATCGAAGATTCCAAATATCCGACTTTTTCCTTGGCATATCGCAAAGCCTTCAAAATGAACACTTCAAACGCTGTTCAATTTGATCAAATGAAATTCATTGTTAAACAAGACCGAATCGGCATAGGCTTGTTGGGCTATACAGAATTGCAAGGTGAATATGGCGGTTTTTTGATAAAACAAAAACTTCAATTCATTGATTTTCAGCATTTTAACGGTAATGAAACCTGTTTTGGCAACCCACGCGACTATATGACAAGTTTTATGAATCTACCTTTTTATCGCTTTTCGACGGCGGGTAATTATGTGATGTTTCATGCACAACATCATTTTGAAGGCTTCTTTTTAGATAAATTGCCATTGATTCGCAAATTGGGTTTCAAAGAAGTTTTTCGTATCGCTTACCTAAACACGCCTGAATTGGGTCATTATACCGAACTGGGTTTCGGTATTGACAATGTCGGTTTCGGCTTGTTCCGTTTCCTTCGTTTGGATTTAAGTTGGCAACTCAAAGGACGTGACATTACGTCAAATCCTATTTTTATGATTGGGGTGAAATTGTAATTATTTAACATTCAAAGTAATCTCTTTTTCTTTCAACAAAAAATCACGCATTTCAACAAAAAATCACGCATTTCAGGCAATCGACCGCCGCTTTCTAAAATAGCTGAATCGGGAACAACTTCAATAGGTGTGATACACGAAGGGTTTTTCTCTCGAAAAGGCACATTGTAGTCCAAATTGTAAGCAGAAATGATAGTCCAACGCGGGTTGTCTGAATTGTTGGCGTCGGAGCGATGGAGTAGGTTAGGGTGAAAAAACAAGGCATCGCCGGGCTGCAATTCAGAATAAACCAGTTCACATTCTTTTAATGCATGCTCAACAAAAATGGGGTCAGCGCCTTGTTGTTCACCGATGAAAACATGTTCAAATCTTTGCATTTTATGCGACCCCCTCAGTACCTGGAGACAACCATTGGCTTTCACGGATTCTGTCAATGAAATCATGACCGAAATCATAGCTTCAGGATATAAAAAACCGTTTTTGTACCAATAACCATAGTCCTGATGCCATTCCCACGCACCACCCGTACGAGGCGCTTTTTGCATCACTTTTGAATGAAAATGGCAAATTTCACCCTTTTGACCAAGTAAAAACCGAATAGCTGAAACCATTTTTTGAGAACGAGACATTAAGCCAAATGTATCATCACCGGGCGTAAACCAGAGCGTCAATCGAGTCTTTTTACCCGTTTGGTCAACCAAGTCAAACCCTTTATCCACGATGCTATCGTCCATCGAAAGCTTATGTAACAGTGTTGTTTCATCCTTATTTAAGAATTGTGGTATAACAAGGTACCCATCTTCAAAATAAGATACCCGTTGTGCTGCAGTTAGTTGAATAGCCATGATGTTTTTTGTTTTATGAAAATTATCAAAATACTTATCCCGTTCATATTGTCATATTAATCTTGAAATCGGTCTTGTCAAACATGTCGGACCGCCGCCACCTTTTACACTGATTTCTTCTCCAACATATTCAAAAACACTGCAACCTGCTGCTTCAAGTGCTTGTTTCGTTTTTGGAAAACCTTTGAGCATCAAGCACTTACGTGGCGCAAGTGCCAAAACGTTGCAAGCCATTTCAAACTCATCAGTAGGTACTTCCACAAATTTGTACCCCCTCAGTAAAAGTTCATTTCTAAATGCAATCGGCATCAAAGGCGAATACACAACAGCTAAATCTGTATCAACAGGGCTGAAAATGGACATCAAATGGAACACATCCGATGGACCTTTGTAATGTGGTAACGAAAATGATAGAACGTCAACACCATATGGTGCAAGCAACGCCCGCAATTGCCGAATACCTTCTTCATTTGTTCGATATGAATGCCCAACAACTAAGGTCTTTTCGTCTATCCAGGCGACATCGCCTCCTTCAAGTGTTCCGGGTGCGTGGATTTCGCCTAAAATAGGGATGTTATGCGCCAAAAACGCCGATTTTTCAGCAAAAGGTTCTGGTTTTCGACGTTCTTTACCCATATTGCACAAAATCATACCAGCATCAGTAGCAATAGAGGCGTCTCTACAATACATTGAATCCATCGAAACCGTTTCATTTTGCGGAAAATAATGAATTGTTGCGCCTGTATTTTTGATAAAAGATTCAAAAACAGTGTATTCTTCAAGTGCTTTTTTTAAGTCTGGACGTTCTGTAAAATTCAACATCTGCCATTCGTTTTCAATGGTTTCTTCGTTGATAAGTGCATCTTTTGCATGTTTTAGAAAAATCGTATGAATTGAACCGATTTCTGATTGACAGCTTAATTTCATAAAATATTAATTTTTGTATTTCATCATTATAAAAATAGGGACACCCAACATGAGCAAAATGAAACCCCAATAAACGACCTCTGCACCGGAACCTGCAACTGCCCACAATGAATAAGAAAAAGCTAAAAAAGCGATGCATAATTTGAATATTCTTTCTTTTGGTATTCCGACTTTTTGTTTTTTCAAAATAAGTACATATGATGCAGCCGAGAACAAATAAGGTATCAAGACGGTCAAAGTTGATAATAAAATCATGAATTTGAATTGTTCAACCAAGGATTTTGAAAAATTCATGGTCATTAAAACAGATAAAAGTAGGCTTGAAATCACAATGCCCCAGATAGGTACGCCTTTACTATTTTCTTTGCCGAATACGGAAGGGAACAATTTGTCCTTCGACATAGCCAAAGGAACCTGTCCTTGCATCAAAATCCAACCGTTCAATGCGCCAAAAGTGGAGACAAGTGCACCTAAAGCTATCCATTGACGCGCCGTTTCACCCCACATTTTCGCTGCTGTATCTGCGAAAGGAGCAGCCGAATTTTGGAGAACATCAGCGGGAATCAAACCCATGACAACGATAGTACCAAATATATAGACAAAAGCAGTGATGGCTGTACCGAATATCGTAGCTCGAGGTATGTTTTTTTCTGGATTTTCGACATTGTCAGCTGGGATGGTAGCGGATTCTAAGCCCAAATATGCCCAAAGTGTTAAGGTTGCGGTTGAAGTAATGGCACTCAAATTCGTTTCAGTACTGCGATTGAAAGGTATGAAATTTTGCCAGTCAACATAAAAAATGCCAAAAACAGCTATCAAGACAAGCGGACATAATTTTAATATTGAAGTAACAAGTTGCACATTTCCTGCCGTTTTTACACCTCTTGAATTGACCCAAGTGAGAAACCAAATCGCACCCAAACCTGTCAAAACAGCGACTAAATTGTTTGTCGCTAAAATAGGAAAAAAGACACTTAAATAACTGACAAAAGCCACTGTTATGGCTGCGTTGCCACACCAAATAGATACCCAATAGCCCCATGCAACTAAGAAAGCAGCGAACTCACCCAAGCCTTCGCGCGTGTAGGCATAAGGACCGCCGACGCTTGGCATCGCTTTGCTCAAATAACTGAATAGAACGGCTAAAACAAAGGCGCCCAATGTCGAAAACAGCCACCCTAAAAGACTGATACCGCCATAAATGGCTAAGGCAGAAGGCAAAAGGAAGACACCTGAGCCTATCATATTGCCTACGACGAGTGAGGTACATGTCCAAAAGCCGATTTTATCGTTTGTTGATGTTGCCATTTTTTGTCCAATATAAAACGATTTATTTTTAATTCAATGTTTTTTAAGAACCAATCTTATGCCCCTTCAATATAGAAGTATAATTTTGAAGTTTTAAAATCATAATTATTGAAAATTATTTCTCATAAAACTTTATAAATTATTGAAAATGAAATACTTAGGCTTTATTGGTTTTTTCTTTTTATCGCTAATAGCTTGTGCTGACAAATCAAAAACGGGGAGAGAAAAAGCACCCCCCTCAGTATCAAACGATTCTACGGAAATAGCGGCGACGATACACGGTTTTTTTTTCTTGGTATGACGCTTTGCAAAGAGATACAACGAAGCCATTTGATATTACGGATGATACTGGCAAACACTTGAAAATCAATGAAAAAGCATTGAAAGCATACCTCGGTGAATTCCAAAAAAGTGGTTTTGTAACCGAATCTTTTATTGCTGGTGAGTTTGATTTTTATCAAAAATGCGCCAAATTGTGGCAAAATGAAGACATCGGCGATGTTCCTTCTGGTATGGATGCCGACAAAATGTTGTGCGCGCAAGATGGGGACATTCAAATGTGGACAAAATCGCCTGTACGAGTTGTTAAAATTAACGACATACAAGCGAAGGCAACGCTATATGCTTCAGATGCAGGTGGTGATTTTGAACGCCATTTTGAACTAACAAAAGAGAATGGTAAATGGCTTTTGTCAAAAGTGGAATGTGATATGGGTATTAATTAGGAAATTATGAATGATGAATTATGAATGATGAATTTTTTTAACACTGATTTACAAAGCTTTATGATTCAAAATGGTAGATGTTATTTCGTTCATTTTACTTAATGGATAAAATGCAATTAGAAGAAAGTAAAACCCTTTGGCGTCAGGCGCGAACTAAAACGATGCAACAGCATTTTTTTTTGCCAAACGTGATCCCCTCAGTAAGATTAGCTTTTGAGCCCTTGACTTATGAAAATGGATTACAATTATATGAGATTTTCAAAAATGACGCGCATCCTTTTGTTGACGAACGCTTCAAATCTGAAGCTGAAGTAGCGGATTATGTGGCTTGTATGATGGAATATGCGCGCTTTTCTAATAAAAATGCCGCTTTCGATTGGTTAATAAAATTAAAATCAACAGGCGAGTATATCGGTGTTTTTCATTTACATGACTTATCTAATCAAGTGTTTGGCAGTGCGAACCGAAAAGCAACAATTGGATATGCAATAGGAGAACAATTTCGGCGACAAGGGTTTGCCTGTGAAGTTATTACGCATTTTTCAAATTTTTTATTTGAAAATTCAAATAAGATAAAGTTGTTGGTTTATACCGATAAAGAAAATACAGCGTCCATTTGCCTGATGCAAAGCCTCAATTGGCAACAAAACGATGATAAATATGTCTATTCTGATTCATATACATATTTTGAATTGTGGAAAAAGGGTTATGAAAGTTTCAAAGGACAAGAAACTAAATAAATAATGATTTTACAAAAACAGTGTTTGCAAACCATGCCACAGGGCTTTTTTAAGCTCAACTGAATTTTCTATACTGGACAATTTATCGGCAAACATGAATTGGCAATTATTGAATGCGAAAGGAATATACAAATGGGTTTCGATATTTAAACCTAAGTCTTTGCCTGTCAGACCAAATAATACTGCTTTTTCTATTTTATGAAAACTTTTCATTTGAGCAAACGTAGGAATTGAAACGCTTGCAGAGTGACCCCTCAGTATTAGGCAGTCTTTTTCTAAATCGAGTTTGGCAGAGCCAATGATTTTATGTAAAAAGATTTCAAGCATCTCTTGTTGTTCGTCTAAAAACCCGATTAAAATGTGGCGTTGGTTATCACCGGTTACCCATTGATAAAAATTTTCCGTATCGGAAATATTGTAAACGGTGAAATCGAAAAATGCAGTATTCAAAGTATAAAATTTGATTATTTTAATAAAAGTCAAAATAAAATTGTCAAAATAAAAATCATTAATAACCACATTATGGCAAATAATGTTTTCTGTGTAGGAAAATTCTCTTAAAAATACTTGGAATTCTAATTATAAAAATAGAAATTTGTTACAAGAACAAAAACGTAACTAATATTGCTTCTTTTAGGAGTGTCTTAGCGGGTTAATGTTTGATAAGCCTACCAAATCTTTCCAATTTATTTTTAAATAATTCAATTATGAATCACAAAATTAGTGTAAATCTGACTCAAAACTCTCGTTTGGCGAGTTTAGATTTCAACAATATTCCCTTTGGGCGTACTTTCAGTGACCACATGTTTGTTGCTGACTACATCAATGGTGAGTGGACAAACCTCGAAATTCGCCCTTTTGGCAATTTGACATTACATCCTGCGAACATGGGTATTCATTACGGGCAATCCATTTTTGAAGGCATGAAAGCTTCAAAAATGCAAGATGGCACCCCTGCGTTGTTCCGTTGTGAAATGCACAGCAAACGCCTGAATGCCTCTGCGACGCGTATGTCTATGCCTGAATTGCCTGAAGATTTGTTCCGTCAAGCTGTCGAAACACTTGTGGATATTGACCGCGATTGGATTCCACCTGCTGAGGGTAGTTCGCTTTATGTGCGTCCATTTATGTATGCGACTGATGAATTTTTAGGCGTTAGACCTTCCTCTACTTATAAATTTGTCATTATTACTGGTCCAGTGGGTACTTATTATGCGAAACCTGTGACACTTTGGGCGGAAGAAAAGTATATCCGGGCGGCACAAGGCGGAACGGGCGAAGCAAAATCGGCGGGCAATTATGCGGGTTCGTTACTCCCAACTCGTTTAGCAAACGAGCGTGGCTACGACCAAATTTTATGGCTCGATGCACAAAACCATAGGTTTGTTCAAGAAGCAGGTACAATGAATTTGATGTTCGTCATTGATGGCACAGTCATAACTGCACCGACGGACGGTACGATACTGAGGGGTATCACACGCGATACTATTTTGAAATTATTACCTGATTTGAACATTCCTTACGAAGTGCGTGATTTGAGCATTGACGAAATTGTGGAAGCCTACAATGCAGGTACTTTGCAAGAAGTCTTTGGTTGTGGAACGGCTGCTGTTGTCTCACATGTAAGCGAAGTCACTTACCAAGATTTGACGATGGTATTGTCGCCTGTCAGCGAACGTAAAATTGGCAATTTGTTGAAAAAAACGATTGATAAAATGCGGACGGGTGAAATGGGAGACCGTTATGGCTGGGTTCAACCAATTAAAGCGACAGTTTTAGAAACAGTATAAAGTATTGATTTTGAACTAAATAAAAAAAAGAGATTTACTGAAATTTAGTAAATCTCTTTTTTTATACCCCGTCAGTAAAATGGTCGTTTTAAGGACTAATTGACAACAGGTATCAAACGAAATACATACCCAGGTTTTTCAACACCCACATAAATATACCCATCGCGCCCCATTTCTACAAAGCGCAAACGACCAACGTTTTTCAATAAAATTTCTTCTTTGACGACTTTATTGCCTTCAACTTTGCATCGATTGAGGTATTCAAAACGCAAAGAACCCACTAAAAAATCGCCTTTCCACGCCTTATATTTATCGCCTGTCACAAATGTCGCACCGCTTGGCGCGATTGAAGGCAACCAATAAAGCATTGGTTCTTCCATCCCAGCTTTTTTGGTAAAAGGTGTCAAAACCGTTCCATCGTAATTGATGCCATAACAGATGACAGGCCAGCCATAGTTTCTTCCAGGTTTGACGATATTGATTTCATCGCCGCCGCGAGGTCCATGTTCATGCGACCAAATTTCGCCTGTCGTCGGATTCATCGCTATACCTTGTTGGTTGCGATGACCATAAGAAAAAATCGTTTTCCGAGCGGTATCGTTTTTGACATAAGGGTTATCAGGTGGTACGCGCCCATCGTCGAACATACGGTGAATTTTTCCAAGGTCATTATCAAGTTTTTGGGGTAATAATGTAACATGTTGACCTCTTTCACCCACACTGACGAATAAATAGCCGTTTCTATCAAATTCCAAGCGAGAACCGTAGTGATGACGCGTTTTTTGATAAGGTTGAGCGACAAAAATATCACGTTGTTCCGTCAATTTATTGCCTGCCAATTTTGCACGCATAACAGCTGTTGTTGACCAAACGCCACCTGCTGAATCCTTTGATTTTGAATAAGACAAGTAAATAAAGCCATTTTCTGCAAATTTGGGATGCAATTCCACATCTAACAAACCGCCTTGACCTTCCGCTAAAACCTTTGGCGTTCCTTCAATGAGTGTCCGTTGCAGGTTTTTATCTATTCTATAAAACGCTCCACTGCGGTCAGTGACAAGCATATCACCATCGGGCAAAAACGACATACCCCAAGGATTATTTAAGCCAGTTGCGACTGTATCCAACTTAACCGTCATAGAGCTTTGGACAAAAATATTGGATTTAGGTTTTCCATCAAATTTATACTTTTTAGCTTCTTCTATGCTATTGAGAATGTAATCAGCCAATTCTGCTATTTCGGTTGGGTTAAAAACTTGTCCAAAAGCGACCATTTCTTTATCGGGATAGCCGAAAGTGATGCTTTTTATCAAGCTGTCGCGATGATTACCATGTATCCATTTTCTATCAACAAAAGCATCAACTTTTTGTCCATGACAACTCGAACAAATG
This sequence comes from Saprospiraceae bacterium, assembly GCA_031371355.1. GTDB lineage: Bacteria > Bacteroidota > Bacteroidia > Chitinophagales > Saprospiraceae > JAAFJT01. The sequence goes on along the minus strand of JANMJN010000204.1, from coordinate 4,820 downwards.
GTTTTATATTTTTCAGCCGCCGCCGCAAATTTAGGATCAACGGTTTCGGTTGTTCCTTTGTTACCATTTGTTTGGCACATGATAAAAGTCGCAATGACCGCAAAAATGAGTAGAAATTTTTTCATGACTTAGAGTTTAGTTGTAAAAAGAATGTTTCAACAAAAGTAGAAATGCCAAGCGTAACTTAGTACGTTTGGCATTTATACCCCTCAGTATTTAAGGCTTTTTTCGCCCAATAACCCTTTTTTTATTGTCTGACCATCGAAACAGGCATTGACCAATCAAATTGACCGCTAATTGTTGGTGTTTGTGCTGACGATGTATAAGTTCGGACGTTTTTATAGACATAATCATACAATTCGCGCATTGTGACGATTTTATTGCCATCTACATCGGCTTCCCCTTTCAAACCCCGACTCAAATAATGACTGAAGATGCCTGAACGCAAGCCTTGGTCTTCAAGCGAATATTCTTGACTTTTTGAAGACATAAACAACGCCATACCGCCTTGGGTGTTATCAAATGCCTTGTAAAATGCTTGGATTTGAGAAGAAAGTGGTTGTTTCATAGCGAGGAGTGAACCTGAAAAACAAGCATCGGCGATACATATTTTATATTTTGCTCTACTTTGTTCAAAAATGGTTTTAACTTCAGAATGTAACAGACGATTGTTCATGCCATCAAAATCCTGTGGCAGAAATGCGCCATCTAATCCATGACCTGAAAAATAGAAGACAATTTCATCGTTTTCATCGGCTTTCAAGAGGATTTGACGCATAGTTTGCAGGATATTCATACGCGTTGCATCTTCATCAACCAATACTTTGATTTGTTTATCGGGCAAAGCACCACCTTCTGGGCTTTTCAAAAAAGCATAAAACTGATATGCATCGTCATCTGAATATTTTAAAACAGGCATAGATGTATAACGACCAACACCGACGACAACTGCCCATATTTTCACTTCTGGACTTCTCTCAATGTCAACTGCTGTTTGATTGACTTTGCTATTCGACGGAATATCCCCAATCGGACGTCCATATTCCCACATTGCAGAAACAATACGCCCATTGGAGTGGTACATTGTGCCTTCACCTTGTGGTGCATGCCGTTCAAAACGACCGACATATTTATCGCCATTGGCATATATACACGTCCCTTGTCCTTCTGGTACCCCGTCTTTGAACTCACCTGTCCATTTTGAACCATCACCGTATTGGAACGTACCTTTACCACTTTTGCAATAGATTTTGTTGCAATCTTGAAGCGTTTCGTTGCCAGAAATAGCAGTCTCTGAAATTTTAGACCCCTCAGTATTTCCACCATTTTGTACCTTAATTTGCCCATTTGCCCATGTTCCCTCTATAAAAGTACCGTTACTCCTATACATTTTGCCAATTCCATGGCGCAAGTTGTCTTGCCATTGACCGACATATTTTTCATTGTTTTTGTAATACATCGTGCCGTTACCTGTGAATTTGCCATTGACAAAACTACCTTCGTAGCGGTCATTTCCCGAAAAATAAAAGATGCCTTGACCATTAGGTTGGTCGTCTTCCCAGTTACCCACGTACTTATTGCCGCTTGAAAAATTCATCGTTCCCAGACCCGAGAACTTGTTTTTGCTGAATGAACCAGAATAAACATTGCCCGTTGTAAAGGTGTAAACACCCAAACCTTCGCGCATACCAGACACCCAGTCACCATTGTAACTATTGCCGTTGCCAAAAACAATAGTGCCTTTGCCATGCATCAGACCTTTGCGAAAATCGCCTCGGTATTTGTTGCCGTTGTCAAATTGATAGGTTCCACGCCCATTTTGGCAGTTACCTTCGATACATTGTGCCGAAGTTGTAGAAAGGAAGGCTACACAAGCCACCACTACGCTCAATAATGCTTTCATACCTTTTAAATTTAGAAGATTTCAGAAATACGAAGTTTCTTTTAGTGTGTAAAAGTGAGTTTCGGTATGCGTATGTTTTAAAGGTTTTAAAAAAAAGGATTTTTACAATTGAGCGTGGAATAGTGATTTGCTGTTTTGATAAATATTGATGTAAAAACCCCATTTCTGTCAAATTATTGTCTTAATGCTTTGATAAATCATGTTAAAAAAATCAAAAATATAGAAGAACTTATGTCAAGTTTTAAACTTGACGCAAGTTGTTTCCTTTATTTTATCCGAAGTCGTTTAACTTTGCATTTCCTTTTTGGATTATTAACATATCAAATTCGGGGAAACTTCAATAGTTTCTCGAACTTGATATGTTAATAATCCAATATCAACTATCCACTATCCATTGATTATGAATATCTTAGACAAAATAATAGCAGCAAAACGCATTGAAGTCGGCGAGCGTAAAGACAGGGAACCCCTCAGTAATTTGACCCAAAGAGCCTACTTTAAAGAACCTTGTTTTTCCATTAAGAGAGCCTTAAAAGCAGTCGGTTCGTCAGGTATTATTGCGGAACACAAGCGTAAATCGCCTTCTTTGGGCTGGATTCGTCAAGAATCTGATGTTGCGGAGGTGGCAAAAGGTTATGCCCTAGCAGGTGCAGCAGCCATGTCCGTTTTGACCGATGAAACTTTTTTTGGTGGCACATTGAGCGATTTGCAACGGGCAAGGCGGACGGTGAGCATTCCACTCTTACGTAAAGACTTTGTGATAGATGAGTATCAGCTTTTTGAAGCAAAAGCCTACGGAGCAGACTTTATTTTGCTCATTGCTGAGTGTTTGCGCAAAGAAGAAATCAAGTATTTAGCCGAAGCTGCCCGCAACCTTGGGCTCGAAATATTGTTAGAAATGCACGACGATGAGGGTTTGGATAAATTGTGCGATGCCATTACCTGTGTGGGTATCAACAGCCGTAATTTGAAAACATTTGAGGTTTCCCTTGACAATGCCATCAATTTAGCGACTCAAATACCCGATTCCTTTGTAAAAGTAGCAGAAAGTGGTATTTCTAAGCCCGAAACCATTGGTTTACTGAGGGGGTACGGTTTTGAAGGTTTTCTCATTGGCGAGGCGTTTATGAAGACAAATGATCCGTCGGCGGCGATTGCAGATTTCATTAAGCAACTATAATTTTTTTTGTCATTCTGAACGAAGTGAAAGAATCTGAATATTATTGTTTAAACAGATTCTTTCACTTCGTTCAGAATGACAAAAAAAGGCAAAAATAAAAAAAATGTCTTTGAAAATTAAGGTCTGTGGTATGCGCAACGCGGCAAATATTGCCGAAGTTGGCGCATTGCCCATACATTTTTTAGGTTTTATCTTTTATGACAAATCGCCGCGCTATGTCATGGATGCCATCGAAACATTGCGTTCATGTCCAGAAGATTTAACCCGCGTTGGCGTGTTTGTCAATGCAGATATAGATTATGTTTTAGATAAAATCATCGAATATGAACTGAATGCCGTACAATTACATGGTTCTGAAACACCTTTATATGTCCACGATTTAGCCGTTTTAATGTGGAAAAAGCATAAAATTCAGCCCAATGTGGAAGTAGAAATCATCAAAGCCTTTTCTGTTGACGAGCAATTTGATTTCAACAAAACAAAGGATTACAAAGGTTTGGTTAACTATTTTTTGTTTGACACAAAGACCCCTCAGTATGGCGGTGCAGGCATCAAATTTGATTGGTCAATATTGAACAAATACGAAGGTGAAACGCCATTTTTATTGGCGGGCGGTATCACAGAAGACGATGTTGAAGCGGTTTTACAATTGGAAGAAGAGATGCCGCAGCTTTATGGTTTGGACTTAAATTCTAAATTTGAAGTTGAACCTGGGTTGAAAGATGTGGAGAAGTTGTGTGGGTTCATTGATAGATTAAAATATTGACAATCAATTTATTACAAAATAAAAATATGACAGACGTACTCGAAGCACCCGTTGCTGAAATAAAGACAAGCCAAGCCCAACCCGACAAAAACGGCTATTACGGCGAATTTGGCGGTGCATACATTCCCGAAATGTTGTACCACAATGTCGAAAATTTGCGGAAAAACTATTTGAAAATCACGAAATCAAAGAGTTTTCAAAAAGAATATCAGCAATTACTCCGCGATTTTGTCGGCAGACCAACGCCTTTGTATTTTGCAGAAAGGTTATCACAACACTTCGGCGCACAGATTTATTTGAAGCGCGAAGACTTGTGTCACACGGGCGCACACAAGGTCAATAAAACCGTCGGACAGATTTTGCTCGCGCAACGTTTGGGCAAAAAACGCATTATTGCAGAGACAGGCGCAGGGCAACACGGCGTTGCGACAGCGACCGTTTGCGCGCTGAAAGGTATCGAGTGCATTGTGTATATGGGCGCGGTGGACATCAAACGGCAAGCACCGAATGTAGCACGGATGAAAATGCTCGGTGCAGAGGTGCGTCCTGCGACTTCTGGCAGTCAAACGCTGAAAGATGCGACAAATGAAGCGATTCGCGATTGGATTAACAACCCCGAAGACACGCATTATATCATCGGTTCGGCGATTGGTCCGCATCCGTATCCCGATATGGTGACGCGGTTTCAATCCGTCATTTCAGAAGAGATAATGAAGCAATTGAAGGCGCAAACAGGCTCGCCCAATCCCGATTATGTCGTGGCATGTGTGGGCGGCGGCTCAAATGCAGCGGGTACGTTTTATCACTTTATTGACAACCCCTCAGTAAAATTGATTGCGGTGGAAGCAGCGGGCGAGGGCGTTCATTCTGGAAGGTCGGCTGCCACGTCGGTGTTGGGTACACGCGGTGTTATCCACGGTTGCCGCACCATTTTGATGCAAACCGATGATGGTCAAATTGTTGAACCACAC
>JANMJN010000190.1:0-2195 GCA_031371355.1 Saprospiraceae bacterium | reverse complement strand
TTCGACAATGGCACTTGATTGACCAAAATCGGCTGCACAACCCAATGAAGGTGCTGCCGTTGTGTTGCCATCAAAAAAGCACAATTCATCACCGGCTTTTACATCGAGCAGGTCAAAACCGAGTGAAATATTCTTTTTACTTGGATCGTCAGAGCAAATGGTAATCGTAAAATTTTCATTTGCATTGTAGCCACCAGCACTGCCACCACTATCAAAAAAATTTGCGCCACAAGTGTTTGTGCTAACTGTGGCATTGCGCATGATGATTTGTGAAGTTACTTGAGTGGTAAATACCCAACTGAATAGCCCGATTGCTACGATAATTCTTATAGTTTTCACGTCCTTAGATTGGTTATGATTTAGACTCATTACTTTTTCCCCGTTTTTATGTTTGAAAAACCTAAATAATAGATGCTTTATTTTTTCAAACCGTTGTCTTCTGATAAATAATCATTCAACTTTTGGATGAATGCTCGACCAGAATAATAGACCAAATATTTATGCGTTCCCTCAATTTTGTAGATAGTTTCTGTATCATAATGCCGTTTTAAGGCTTGCTCTTGCTCTAATTTCAGGATATTGATATGCTCTATATCTATAATTTTTACTGAGGGGTAGTTTTCGTCAGCATCTGATTTGCTAAGAGACGTTTCAGAAATAAAGAAAGCGTGATCGAGATAAAAAGTCCATCTTTTCAGCAAAAACGCATCGTTTTGAGCCACGTCGTCCACATAGGACCTTTCGTAGGCAGCATAGAGACGAGGGTCAATGGGCTTTGAAATAGGGGAGTTTTGTTGTGAAAAAACAAAGAAGGGCAAAAGAGTGAGGGCGAAAGTGAGTTTTCTTTTCATTGCCTGTAGTTTTGTCAACATATTCATTGAAGAGACGTCGGTAATTGGAAAAATGATTTTCAAGTATTGACAAATCTAAGTCTTTTTGCCAAACCTCGATGTGTTACGCTTTACTTTTATATCTCAAAACGACACCATTAACATTTTATTTGTATTTGAATTTATTTTTTGCCAAATAAAAAAAGGAGTAGCGCTGTTTTTCACGACTCCTTTTTAGTTGCATTTTTAGTTTTTGCAAAAACCATACCCCTCAGTATATTTGGCTAAACTTTTTAATATTTTTATTTTTTTAACTTATAAAACGAATAAAATAATTATTTTAAATAATAAAATTAAACTAAATCATCAGTCTCAATATTCCTTTTTAAAAGTCTAAACCTTTATACATCTTCTGAGGGGGTCACTCCAACCCCCGTCTCTTCAACTCTTGATGAACCAAACCCAATTCTCTACCCACATCACCTGTGACTGAAGTATTTTCTTCAGCTCGTCTAACAAGATACGGCACAACATCTTTGACCGCACCATAGACCATATATTTCGCCACATTGTAACCTGCTTCCGCCAAATTGAATGTAATATTGTCGCTCATGCCGTACAATTGACTAAACCAAAAATGCGGATGATTGTGCGGAATACCCATTTCTTCCATCAAATCGGCGAGGAGAATAGAGCTTTGCGCATTGTGCGTCGCGTTCATAACGGCTATTTGTTCATGGTGTTGAACACAATAAACCAAGCCATCATTATACATTTTATCTGTCGCAACCTTGTCGGGGTTGATAGGGGTAGGGTAGCCCATTTCGGCGGCACGGTTGCGCTCTTTTTGCATATAAGCACCGCGCACCAATTTAGCACCGAGTATAAAGTTTTTATCCTTTGCTACGGCATGTGACTCTTTCAAAAACGCCAAACGGTCGTGCCGATACATCTGGAAAGTATTGAAAACCACGGCTTTATCACGATTGTATCGCGCCATCATCATATTTGCCATGCGATCAATGGCATCTTGAATCCAAGACTCTTCGGCATCTATCAATACAGATATACCTTTTTCACGCCCGGCATGACAAATGGCATCCAGCCGTTTCGAAGCTGTAAAGTATTCGTTTTCTTCATCATGCGTTAAGGGCGCATTTTGTTGGATTCGAGCCAATAAACCAAACCGTGCAATACCTGTAACTTTGACACTGATGAAAGGAATATGCTTTGAACGGGATGCAAAGTCAATCGCATTCAAGTTTTCGACCATTGTTCGGTTAAAATCCTCTTCGCTTTCACTGGCTTCGACACCATAATCGAGTAAGGTTTTTGCGCCAGAATGCGCCAAACGCTCAATGGCAG
>JANMJN010000161.1:0-1883 GCA_031371355.1 Saprospiraceae bacterium | reverse complement strand
ATTCCAAGCAAAGATGACTATGCTTTTTTCCTTCAATTATTGCAAGAAAAAAATGGTTTTACAAAGCTTGATGAACGCCGCCACTTTGCTATGAAAGCCTTTAATGTGTCGAGTCACTACGATACGGCTATTTTTAAATGGTTTTTGGCGCAACAAAATGAGGCAGAAAGTATGCCCGATTTCATCAGCGAAGGTTCTTTAAAACCTGAAGCGATGACTTCAAACAGTGTTTTCAAACATTCAATCCAACAAAATGCGCCTTTGAGGTATGGTGAAAACCCGCATCAATCGGCTGTTTTCTTTGGCAATTTGACTGATTTGTTTGAAACATTGAATGGTAAAGCATTGAGTTACAATAATTTAGTAGATGTTGATGCGGCTGTTCGTTTGATGCGTGAATTCAAGAATGACAAACCAACTTTTGCGATTTTGAAACACACTAACGCTTGCGGTGTGGCAACGAAAAACACCATACTCGAAGCATGGACAGCAGCTTTGGCTTCTGACCCGATTTCAGCGTTTGGCGGTATTTTGATTTGTAATACAACTGTAGATGCGGCAACGGCACTTGAAATCAATAAATTGTTCTATGAAGTGTTGATTGCTCCCGATTTTGCTCCCGATGCGCTCGCTATACTGAGGGGTAAGAAACAACGTATTTTGTTGAAAATCAAGGACTTCTATCAAGGTGGAAAAATGTTTAAGAGCCTGTTAAATGGCGTGATACAACAAGACGCTGATTTGAGAACGGAGACAGCAAAAGACCTCAAATTTGTTACGTCGAAACGACCAACCGAACAGGAAATAGAAGACTTGTTGTATGCCAATATTTGCGTTAAACATTTAAAATCCAATGGTATAGCAATTGTTAAAAATCGTCAATTAATTACAATGGGTTGTGGACAAACAAGCCGTGTGGATGCTTTGCAACATGCTTTAGCGAAAGCGGCTCATTTTGGGTTTGATGTACACGGTGCGGCGATGGCTTCGGAGGCGTTTTTCCCTTTCCCTGATTGTGTTGAGATTGCAGAAAAAGCGGGTATCACGGCGGTCATTCAGCCAGGCGGCTCTGTGAAAGACCAAGCTTCGATTGATTATTGCAACGCGCACGGTGTGGCAATGGTGATGACAGGGGTGCGGCACTTTTTGCACTAAATTGTTTTTTTGACACATAGTTCACATAGTTGTTTTCACATAGTTGCACATAGTGTTTTTCTAAAAAAGAAGAAAAAGCTATGTGTAACTATGTGAAAACAACTATGTGAACTATGTGTCAAAACCGCTCAACCATAAAAGTCTTTCTCAAAACAATGGATTTATCGGTTTCAACATAGACATTTAAAAAATAAACACCTGTTGCCCACCGCTCTGTATCTATACGTATTTGCACATTGTCCGTTGGATTTTTTATTTTTTGAGAAAAAACAAGCCGCCCTGTGTAGTCCACAATATTTAATAGATAATTGTCAGAAACTAACCCTTCGATGTGGACTTGGGCAACATCTTTTGCAGGTGTTGGAAACACAACGGCTGAAATATTTGAGACCGTTTCAACCGTCGGTGCATTGATAGGTAGCCATTTGTAAACGGCAGCCATCGGCGTTGAGTCATTGTCTGCGCGAATGGTCAAAAGTGGCTCTTTGTACAAATCAGACCAAAAATGAAAAACGAGGATGGTGTCTTTTGTTTTTAAATTGCCTGTGGGGATCAAGCCTGTTATGTCAATCCATATCGGAAAACTATTGGTTTTGGCATCAATATGCGTTTCGGTGATTTCAAAACGCCGTTCGCGTAGGCAATCTATTTCGCCCGAACCCGGTATTCGGATTTTGCCAAAGGCATCTACTTTGTCTTGTCGGAGGGTGGTAAAACGAATGCGCAAT
>JANMJN010000158.1:0-2922 GCA_031371355.1 Saprospiraceae bacterium | reverse complement strand
GCAATTTTACCGAGATGGTAATTCGCTTGTGCAATTTGAGATTTTGTTGCCCGCGCATTATTAGCCACTTTTGAACCGTATTCCAAAACGGCATCAGGTCTATTGCTCCGGTAAGCACTGCGTGCTGCCCACAGTTCTGCTTCAAAACGTTTATCCTCTGTTGTAGCAACTTTATCCCATTTAACAGCAAGGTCAAAAGTTTTTGCAAAATCTTTTTTGTGATTATAAGCAATCAATGTCGCTTTTTCAACAGCTTTTTCAAACCATTTTGAAGAACCACGTTGTACAACAGCTTCATAATCAATCAAAGCATTGTCATAGTCTTGTTTTGCAGAATACGATTCACCTCTATAATAATATGCATTGATGGTATTGGGTGAATTTGTAAAACGACTCAAATAAGTCGTAAAACTGGCAATCGCTCTATCGTAATTACCACTTTCGTACTGCACTTCAGCTGCTTTGTAAGTGATGTTATCTTGCTCTAAATTGTCCACTTTGTAGCCTGGAATGGTTTGCAAGAAAGCAAAATAATCATCTGGTCTGCCTAAATCATTGACATAAATATCTTGCAAACGCTCCAATGCTGCTTTTGCATCAGTGGGTGATGGATTGTTGTAGAATACCTGCTTATAATATGAAATAGCACTTTCATTGCTGCCTTTGTTTTGAGCAATCAAACCCAAACGCAATAATGCACTCACGACATATTCGTTCTTATCTTTATGGTTGGTAAAGATAAATGTCAAAGCTTGCTGTGCTTTGTCCAATTGGTTCAAATTCATATAAGTTATGCCAATTTCAAGCAAAGAAGCGGCTGCAAACTCTGAATTTGGATAATTCGAAGTCAGCTTTTCTAATGTAATCAGCTTCTCAACATTACTGCCTTTCAGACCTTGAATGATGCCTTTTTGATACAAGGCATAGACAAAACCAGAATAATTTCTGTTAATGGCTTCATCATAAAAACGAATGGCATCATCGTAACGATTGCTCTTAAAATAACAATCGCCAAGACGCAAAATGGCATCCCCTAAGACTTGGTTTTTAACATAATCGCTTGATATATAATCATATTCCCGTTTGATGCCAGTAACAGCATTCTGGAAAAAAGTCAATGCCGTCGTATAGTTTTTCTCTTTCAAATAGTTATAACCTTGAATATAGTTAGCCATGTTTAAGGAGGACTCCGCAGGCAATTTAGTTGCTGTATTAGCGATGGTTAAAAAATTAGTCATATACCGTTGACTGGCATTATAGTCTTTCAAATCGTAATTGATATAACCCAACCAGTAATTAGACAACGCCTTTGTCGTGGCATCTGGTGCATCAGCTAAACTGCGTTCAAAATAAGTTTTAGCACCGAGTTTATCACCTGCTTGATACAACTGCATACCGCGATACGCTTGTGCTTTTTGAGCCGCTTCCCTTAATTTTGGCGTTTTGTTCGGTGTCAACGTAATGATACGCAAAGCCTCATCATAGTTGCGGGTTTGCAGCAAGACATCGGACAACAAACCTTGTGCCTCTGGATAATTTTTAGAATTTGACGATATGGCTTGTAAAGCATCCACGGCTTCTTGTGTTTGCTTCAACTCATACGCCAACTTCGCATAATTCCACTGCGACTCTTCTTGTACTGAGGGGTCATAAGGCATACGCGATGCAATGGAGAACGCATTTTTCGCACGGGGTCTATTGCCCATTCGCAAATAACAATCGCCCAACAAATACATACCATTTTGTCCAATGACAGAGTTCTGACCACTCAAATTTTCCAAAGAAGTTGCCGCTTTATCATAATGCGCATTCCGATGTTGGCAGAAACCCAATTGATAGTAGTCTTCTGCACGCATATTGGGATTGCCATCAGCACCTTCTGCGAGGTATCTTTCAGCTATTTCAAATTGTTTTTTCTCAAAATAGGCTTGACCAACCAATTGATTGATTTGTTTGGCATTTTTAATTTTAGTGTCTTCTAAAGCGGATAGACCCGCTTGCAAAACCTTGTCCCAATTGCGTTGTGCCGCATATATCTGAACCAAATTGTAAGGCACAACCGCTGCATATTGCTTAGACGAAGCTACTCTTTGAAAACTACGCGCGGCATCATCGAGATTGTTATCAAAAAAGGCACACATGCCGTAGTAGTAATTCGCTTCGTTATAATATTTAAACGTAGTCAAGTCCTTAACTTTAGAAAAATTTCCTTTAGCTTGTGGAAACTTCTTCTGTACGAAATAGGCATAACCTTGTTTGAAATACAACTCATCACGTTGATTCGCCGGTAAATCAGAAGCATTCAAAGCATTGTAAAAATCCAATGCTTTGTCGAGTTTGTTTTGATTGAAGTAGTAATCACCCATTTCAATCGCCGCTTGTCCTGCCAAAGGGTCGGGCGAATAGCGTCGAATGTAGTCAAACATCAATTGTTCGCCGTTCGGTTGTCCTGAACGCACAGCCGCTTTGGCATAAAACAATTCTGCTTGACCCCTCAGTAATCGAGCTTCTGGCTCGGGTGCAGGGCGTAACTGGGTGAGTGCGACGTAAAACTCTTGCATCGCTAAATTATAGATTCCTTTGTCGTAAAAATCCATACCGCGCTTATATGCGAGGTTGGCTTCCGTAAATACCGTCGTCGCTTGGGCGAAGATTTCGGAACTGAGGCAAACGACAAACAACAGACTCAAAAGCAGTTTTGGCTTCATAGTTGTTCGATAGTTAGGTTTTTGTTTAAATAGGACTTCTTCTAATGGTTTCATTGTCAAGAAGTTAGTGAATTAATACAGCAAATTTTAACATTTAAACGTGAAACAACAAATTATCGTCTATGATTCTTCAACTCTTTGGAAAAAAATAACGCTTTTGTTAATTTTGATTTAAATATTGATTTTTTTTTCATTATTGTTTCGGCTCTTGTAA
>JANMJN010000139.1:0-5214 GCA_031371355.1 Saprospiraceae bacterium | reverse complement strand
CTTTCAAAATGAAAAGTACTGCCATCGTAAGTGTTTTTATCAATCATGGCTAAATGCTCTTCCCACCCCCAACCAGGCAAATACTCATGCCACGAGTTAATATCTGTCTCCGTATGCCCACGTCCACAACAAATGGAATTGTCTTCAACCAGTCTTGTTTGGTCAAGCGATTTGGCGAGATAATACATCGAAGCGACCCAATTCTGCGTTTTTGGCAGATATTGAGACGTTTTTTTACCACTTTGTTCCACTTTTGTCGTTAAACCCCATGTTTCATTGAAAGTAATCCATGAAAAAATGGCAGGATGGTTATAGTCCCTTTTTATCATTTCACGCAAAGTGTATTCCGACTCCGCTTGTGCATTGGCATCAGGTTCACCCCATGAGTTTGGCAAATCAGACATAACCAATAAACCCAATTTGTCAGCCCAATACAGTTTGCGAGGCACGTCAATTTTTATATGCGTTCTCAAACCATTCAAGCCAATATCTTTGCACAATTGGATTTCTTTTTTCATAAAATCATCTGTCGGAAACGTATAAAACCCCTCCGGATGATAAGATTGGTCGAGCGTCAATTGCAAATAAATAGGTTGATTGTTCAATGCAATGTAAGGATAGGCGGTATTGGGTAGATTTACAACAGAGATTTTGCGCATACCAAAATAAGATTTCACTACATCATCACCTATCGTTATTTCTGTTTCATATAAAAAAGGGTCGTCTAAAGTCCAAAGGCGCGTGTTGGGGATTTCGATGTCAAAACTGCCTTTTTTAGTATTTTTACTGAGGGGGTACTTTTTGATAATTTCAGCGTTTGATGTTTTAATTTTGAAAGAAATTTCGACATCCGTTTTTAATTCATTTGACAAAGAAACCTCTGCTTTTACCGTGTTATTGTCAATGTTTGGTGTAAAATGCACGGTTTCTAAATGCGTTGTGGCACGACCTTCTAAGTAAATCGTTTGCCACAAACCCCGAGCGTTGCCATAGCCTTGTTTACCATAAAGTGTAAAATCACGCCGTTTATCGTCCACACGAATGATTAAATACTGAGGGGTCCCCTTTTTGACATTTTGCGTCAATTCAAACGAAAAAGGCGTGTATCCGCCTTGATGTTTACCGACCAAAATACCGTCGAGCCAAACGGTTGTTTCCCAATCAGATGCTCCAATGGTAACGAAAACACGTTGATTTGCCCACGTATTAGGTACTGTAATGGTACGTTTATACCAAGCAAAATCGGCTTCATCTTTCACACCCGACAAAGGCGAACCCCAGGGAAAAGGCACGTTTATTTTTTTAGAAAAAGCAGCCTTACCATTTTGCCAATTTTGTGTTAAACCAACATTGAGACTATCAAATTCGAAATCCCACGAGCCATTGAGGTTCAACCAATTAGGTCTTTCAAAATCGGGACGTGGGTGCTCGGGCAGTGGGATTTGTTGAGAAAATAAGTTTATGCAAATACTTAGGAGAAGAATGGTGTAGTTGACTTTCATTTTTGTTGATTTAGTTGTGATGATATTTTATTTGACCACTGATTAGGTAGATTCGAGTGGTCTTAAACCAATAATTCCTTTTCAAAAACCTCAATTTTTCGATACAATCTTTCAAAAAAACGATGCCGATTGATTTCGTTGACCCCCATAATGTCCAAAGAAAAAGATTTCATGCGATTAAAAAAATTCAAACCCACTTTGTACATCTCAATATTGGCGGACACCATAAAATTAGGCACATCGAATGAGTTGTAAATCAATCTTTTATGTGGCGTTTCACTTAAAATAAACATCCCATTTTGAAAAAGTTCGTTGTACCAAACCCGAATTGGTGCGGCAGTTTCCTCTGTTGATTTTTTGCCGCTTCCGACTATGGTTTCAAAGTGTCCAATGAGTTGTCTGATACTTTCTGTCAATATTTTCACTTCGTTGGTATTCTTAAATAGACCTGCATTGAGGCAATAACGAATTTGATTGAGTGTAATATCAAACATATTGCTATTCCAAATCTCTTCGCTTTCAGTCTGATTATACAATTCCACCATGTTTTTCATGTGCATTTGAAGGGACGAATCGTTTGTAAATTCTTTAAAACTAAACTTATTTAAGGTGTAATTCTCTAAAGGCATTAAGGTTCGTTGCCACATATAAAACTTAAAAGCAGCTAATGCAGGCGATGACAAATAATAAAAAATAGGTACTTCTAAGGCGGCAAAACGAATAATACTCGTTGGATATTTATTCAATTCCGTCAAATCGGTTTCAATCAAATGTAGAAATTCCGCTAATTTTTTAGCCGGTATCAAAAGCGTTGGCAACTCAAAACTGATGGCTAAGGGGTTTGTCAATTGCTCAAAAGAAATATCGTAATGTTTAATCAATAGCAACAATTGTTCAAAACTGATAAGCGTTTCACCGGACAATCGACGATAAACGGCACTGGGTGCAATAGACAAGAGCTGACCTAATTCAGCAGACAACTTGCGCGGCTGAAGTTTTTGTTCAATGAGTGTAAATAGTTGTTTTTGAATATCTTGTGGACTCATACTTTTATGTTTTTTCGTTAATCGGGAATAGTTTTTTGACGAATTCCCGATTAGCGGGAATAAAGTTAAGAAATTATTTCTTTTTCCTTCTTTTTGAGAATAATATTTTCATACTTATCGCAAATAGGTATCAAAGTTGTTGGTATCAAAGCACTATTGAAGCGAACTTTACTCTCAACAATGTAAAGGACATCCTTCAAACAACAATTTAAGCACATCACGCCTTCAAGCAGAAATACAATGAGATCAGCAACAAGAAAAGATAAAATACTCGTCGAGCACATCATTGCGGAATCGTTCAGAGACAATCCGAATGTCAATTATATGATTCGCCCTCTCTTCAATAAGGAGACAATGATTAAGCGTCTTGCAGATTATGCCTTTGAATTTGCTTTAAAACGCAATGGTCTTTTCATTACCTCTGATTCAAAAGGCTTAGTTGTGTGTTGTGAGCAACCGATTAAAATGGACATAGCGGATTATTTCAATCTGTTCAAACTCATCATAAGTGCTTTAAATTTAAGAAAACTGTTGTATATGTTTCGCCGCGATGCCTATATCAAATCGGTTCGCCCTGCCGATGAAAAAGGTATCTATATATGGTGTTTGGCTGTACCTGATAAAGTACGGGGCAACAAAACAGCTATCGAAATCAAAAATTTCGTATTTGAAAAAGCCAATCAAGCCCGCTTGCCGATTTATATAGAAACAGCCCTTTGGCGGAACAAAATTGTCTTTGAACGCTATGGTTTTGAAACCTATCACTATTGGGAAAGCGCATCATACCGTTTGAAAACATGGTTTTTGAAGAAAAAAGTTAATCCTTTTTTGCTGACTGAATCGAACTATTTACAATGAACTACTACCCCTCAGTAATTTAAGAAAATTATCACATTATCTTGGTAGGAAACGACTGACTATTGTACTTTTACAATTCATTCTTCATACAACCTATCAACAAGCAAAATGAGTAATATACGCATCGAAGAAAGCTGGAAACAAGCCTTATCAAGTGAGTTTGAACGACCCTATTTTCAAACACTTGCTACTTTTTTGAAAAATGAATTAGCTGCAGGCAAAACAATTTACCCACCTGGTCCCTTAATTTTCAATGCGTTTGATACCACTCCTTTTGCGAAAGTAAAAGTGGTTATTTTAGGACAAGACCCCTACCACAATCTTGGTGAGGCAATGGGTTTATCATTCAGTGTGCCAAAAGGAGTCAAAATACCGCCCTCTTTGCAGAATATTTATAAGGAAATCAATGCCGATTTAGGGCTTCCCAAACCCACACATGGTGATTTAACAGCATGGGCAAAACAGGGCGTTTTCTTATTAAATGCTATGTTGACGGTTGAAAAAAACAATGCAGGTTCACATAAACTCATAGGTTGGCAGTTTTTTACAGATGCCGTTATTCAAAAACTGTCATCCGAACGTGAACATTTAGTCTTCATGTTGTGGGGAAATTTTGCTAAAAAAAAGAAAGAATTGATCGATGCCAACAAGCATCTTGTCCTCGAATCAGCGCATCCTTCACCGCTTGCGGGCAATGCATTTTCAGGCTGTCGGCATTTCTCAAAAGCAAATAATTACTTGACAATGAATGGTTTAGAGCCGATTGATTGGCAAATTCGATAGACCGCTGATTGGGCTGATGCGACTGATTTACTCTGTTTTTTTTTCTTATGGATGACAAAAAAAATCAGAGAAAATCAGTCAAATCAGAAAAAATCAGTGGTCAAAAAAAATCATAAACATCAAAAAATGAAAAATAAAAACGGACTCGTTGCTGCTACCCTACTTGCTGGACTCGCTGTTATCCTTGGTGCTTTTGGCGCACATGGCTTAAAAACGCTTGTTTCACCCTTGCAAATCGAGACTTTTAAGACAGGCGTGCAATACCATTTCTATCATGCTTTGGCTATGGCACTCGCTGTCATCATTTCACAATATATTGACAATCAAAATATTAGACGCAGTTTTGGTTTATTTGCTGTTGGCATTTTATGTTTTTCGGGTTCACTTTATGGTTTTACGCTTTCAGAAGCCTTAGGTACTGAGGGGGTGCGTTGGTTGGGACCAGTGACACCATTGGGCGGCATGTTTTTTATATTTGGGTGGCTGAATCTATCAATAGGTATTTATAAGGCGAAAGAATAGTGTTAAACAAAATATTTATTAAAACTTATTTTAGTATATCAAATCTTAAAAAAACAGGCTAACTTGCCCTTTATTCAAAACCTTATTATTCACATTTAAACCAATTTTTCTATGAAAATTTTGAGAACTACTCTCCTGCTCATTATGGGCGCATTTTTGTTCATTCAACCCGTTGGTGCTATCGTCTCTTCAACACACGCTTCTGCAACAACCGTTGAACAACAGTCATCTGCTTTGAAAAAAGAGTTCAAAGCGCAAAAAAAATTAGCTAAATTTGAAAACATGCTTGCTAAGGCGGGTATTGACACCAAAGACCCAGTCAAAAAATGGCTTTGGTTTGCGCTTATCGCTTTGGTCGCTAGTATCGTGTTTTATGCCATTGGTCAATATTGGCTCGGCTATTTAACATCAACTGCGGCGGGGATATTTTTCTTAGTTTGGCTGCTAAAGTATCTTCAAGTGATTTAGACACAACAAAAAATCCTTCCAAGTTCGCTTGGAAG
>JANMJN010000128.1:0-4674 GCA_031371355.1 Saprospiraceae bacterium | reverse complement strand
GGCTTTGCTCGTTATTAAAGCCATGCCCGATTGGGAACCGGCTCGATTGAATGGGAACCCAATAAAGGTACAAATGACGCTGCCTATTCGATTTATGCGAAAAGATGATTCAGAACTTTCAAATGGTTTTCAACTGACATGGGGGCGTATCAAAGGCACAAAGACTGACCGTAAAACACTATTTAACCATTTATTGATACCCATTACCGTACGTGATGAAACAGGTAATACATTGGAAATCAACGAATTACTATTTGAACGTGAACGGCGTGGTAGATTTTCAGATGCAAAAAGCAGGGGTAGTATCACTAAAGAGATGCAACAAATCGTCAAAAAACTGAAGAGAGGTGATAAATTTACGGTTACGGCAACGGTACAAAAAAAAGGGCAATTTTTTTATGTTGAGAAAAGCGTAATAATCGAGTAAAGAGCATTTCACTAACCGAAATTGATACTTTATAAAAACAAAACCCGATACTTCTTGCGAAATATCGGGTTCATTTGTGCAAATGGGTTTATAAAGAGTTGCAAATCAAGATTTTACATTTGTACGTTTATCAGTCTTCCCCAAGGATGGCGATTACTTTCCAACCCCATTCTGCTTTAGCTTTATTGTAAGATAAAAGCGATAAAGCACGGAGTTGTTGTCCATCATAAAGGCGGTGACGCTTGACAAGATCTGGTCCAACATATATATTACTTGGTTTCATGAACCCGAAATCTCGACCATAAGGAATTTGAATGGTTTCTTGAATGACTTGGCATATATCCTTAGGCACTTTATCTTTTTCGTAACGAGAGCCAACGACTTTTGTAATTTTGACACCTTCTTTCATCTCTTCTTTGAGTTTCAGAGCCAAAATATCGCCCACTTTTACTTTCATCATCGCGCCTTTCAAATTGGCTTTACCGCCAATTTTCTTATCCACAGCATAGAAGAATACCGCGCGTTCCGGGTCAACATGCGTGACAATTGCGATTTGCTCCGGTAAGTCCGCATAAAGCATTTGGTCAGCGCGACCTGCATTACGACCATAAAGAATCTTATTATGTTGCGGCATACGTGCATGGTGGAACCAATCAGAATCGCGATATTCTTGAACAATTGGCGAAAGTTTAACTTTCTTCTTTTTGCGTGTGAGAATAATTTGATTAATCTCATATTTCGCTTCAGAAAGATAATTCATTTTGACTAAAAGTGTCACAAATGATTCACGTACATGAGCCGCCAATTCCCCTTGTGCTGGTAATAAAAAGGCTTTGCAGAAGCAAGAAAGGGCATCTTGGTCTTTTCCTTCCATCATGAGGCTTTCTGCCAACGAAGCCCATGCCCAGAATGCATTATTTTGAAATTTTAATATATGGATAAGCTCCATTTGAACACGCTGCGTTTTGCCGAGTTGAGACATAAGCAAGGTTCTGGCATAAGGCAACCATACATTTCTTGGCAATCTTTCTAAAACAGATTCCAAAAGCGGCAAAAACTCTTGCGAGTACGCTTTAGCTTTAGTAACAGTTTCAGCATCTTTACTACGCATAGAATTCAACAATACACGGCTGTACGAAAGATAAGCACGTTCGCAAAGGCTCGGAATTTTTTGTTGTTGATTCGTTTCAAACGGCTCATAGTCTTCGTCACGGAAATTATCGAAATTCCATCCATGAAGAAAATCTAATAAATCAACGCCTTCAACGTCTTTGAAATACAAAGCAATACGCAACATTTGAGCGTGCAAATTGCTTGGTCCTAGGATTTCAAAACTTTTGTATATATTAAAACATTTATTGACTAAATCAATATCTGGATCGGGCTTCGGTGCCAATTCTGCAAGCAAGCGATACAAACACCAGCCAACATTAACATAAGCCACTTTCAAGTCCTTAATCGTTGTCAAAACCTCTTCATAGATAGCCAAAGCTTCGAGGTTTTTACCCGATTTACTGAGCTTGTTCGCTTCCTGCATACGCGGAAACTCAGGGTGGATCTTACGTTGATATTCTTTGAATTGCTCGTGAAGAGGATCGTCTTCGGGTAATTCTAAAGCGTAATAATTACTATACCATTTTATGGCAGCATCAGAATCACCGTCTGTAAAGTCGGATACCATTTTCGCATAGTAAACATGAGCAGCAGCACGTTTTGCGTCGAGATCATCTGGTGATTTTTCGAGGGCTTTACGCACAACTGTCAGGGTTTCGTCGGTTTTGCCCGCTTCTAGCATGGCTTGTACTTCTTCTAAAAAGTTCATAGTTGTACTGAGATTAAAAATAAAAATGTGAGTTGGTACTAAATTATCATTAAAAAAGCGTTCTAAAATTTTGATTTTCAATCAATTAAAAGGAAAATTTCTTCGTTATGAAAAAATCGAACGCCTCCACAAAACTCTTTTGATATTTCCACGAATGATTATTCGTCAAAATTTCCGACAAATATAATGCTTTGATTCTAAAACCAAAACGAATAGTTTAACAATGTTTTAAGAAAGATTTTTTTTAAAACGCTAAATAACACTTTTAGATTCATTCTGCATTGTTTTTTATCCCATAATTGATTTTAAAAGACAAAATAGCCATTCGTAAATTGCAAAAATATATTGAAAGACAACTCTAATCATCGAAATTCGTAGAACAATTGTGGATTTGGGCGAGTTTATATAATTTTGACGCTCATTTTGCTGTTCTTTGCTTTTTGATTATTTATCCTTAACATATTCTTTAATAAATTTGAATTTTTTTAAAATATGAAAAAAACAATCGCCTTTTGTTCTTTTGCCATTATCTACCTCTTTTTTGTACCCCCCTCAGTATGGGCACAGCAAAATACAGTGACATTGCGTTGCAAACTTGAGAATTGTTCCGTTGTTGATTCTGTAACAATTTATTCACCGACAGGTTTGACTCAACTCAAAATATCATCTGTCAAACCCAATGCTTCGGGCGAATTTGTCTTTCACCTTCCTCGTACAAAGACCCCTCAGTATTTTACGGTTGGGATGAATACAGATATTGCAAGACTAAAATATATTTTATTAGGTACCGAAAAAGAAGTTTTGCTAACTGGTCCATGCCACGACCCTTTGCAAACAACGATTAAACAATCGCCCGTCAATGATGCCCTCGTTGATGCTCAGAAAAAATTAAATAATACAAAAATCGAAATGGGCAAAGTCTTAGCCGACTATAACCGTGATTACAACAATGAGGCATCACGGATGGCTAATGAAAAACTAATGTTGGCAATTGATAAAAAGAAATTAGCCCTACTAGATTCTGTAAAAAAAGCGAACCCTGTTGCAGGTCGTGCATTAGCGCTCGATACTTATACAAGTTTTCAAAATGACCCTAAAAAGTTGTCTTTTAAAGGTGAAATTGACTATTTTGCTTCACAATACTTTCAATATGTCGATTGGTCTGATACAGGTATGAATGAAATGCCGCCCGTTTTTGATGCTGTAAGAAACTATGCTTTAGTGCTTTTAATGCCTGAGTTGAAACTTAAAGATACCGATATCAGAAATTATTTTGACATCCTTTTGAAAGCTTCACCAGCTAAATCACTAGCCTATAAATTCAGTTTAACAGGTATTGTCTCTGCGTTATTAGAGAAACAACACCCACTCATCGCCGATTTTGGGAATCGCTATTTGATAGATTATCCGCAAGATGATCCAACCAGTCGGCAGAATGTTCAGCAGTTTGTCAACTATATGCGTACAAATATGACAGATATTCCAGCACCCGAAATTGCTCAAACCGACACAGCCGGCGTGGTACGCAAATTGAGTGATTTGAAAGGCAAAGTGGTTTTGATTGATTTTTGGGCAAGTTGGTGTGGTCCATGCCGCAAAGAAAACCCAACAGTCGTCGCGGCTTACAAAAAATATCGGGACAAAGGTTTTGAAGTATTTAGCGTCAGCCTCGACCAAGACCGCTCTCGGTGGATTGCTGCCATTCAACAAGACGGTTTGATTTGGTCCAACCATGTCAGCGACTTGAAATATTGGCAAAACGAAGCGGCAGGCAAATACGGCGTTTCAAGTATTCCACGCACGGTTTTAGTTGATAAAAATGGCATTATCACTAACCACAACCTCCGTGGTGAGGCATTAGAAAATAAACTTAAAGAAATTTTTGGAGAGTAGCACCCCCTCAGTAATTTTCGAATCTTAACAATACCACATATAAAAAATGGCTTATTGGCTTATTAAATCTGAACCCGAATCGTTTTCTCTTGAAGATTTTCGTACTGAAAAAGTAACTGTTTGGTATGGTGTCCGCAACTATGCAGCGCGTAACAATCTAAAAGCCATGCAATTAGACGATATTTGTATTTTTTATAGAAGTGTCAATAAGCCTGCCTGTATTGCATTGGCGCGTGTCGCCCGGGAACATTATCAAGACCCGACAACCGATTTGCCTGCATGGGTTGCTGTGGATATGGAATTGGTAGAAGAGTTTCGCACAGAGGTACCCCTCAGTACAGTAAAGGAAATACCTGAATTGCAGAACATGGAATTAATAAGACTCAGCCGCCTTTCCGTTCAGCGCGTAACGGACGAAGAATTTGCATTAATCTGTAAAATGGGCAGAACAGCTTGATAATAAAAGGCAAAGGGCAAAGGGCAAGGGGCAAAACGTGAATTGAACGTTTTGCCCCTTGCCTTTTGCCCTTTG
>JANMJN010000092.1:0-1573 GCA_031371355.1 Saprospiraceae bacterium | reverse complement strand
TCATCAGTAAAGTACAAGCAGAACTTCATGGGTTGTTTTGATTCAAAAATGAAACATTTTTTGTTTTATATCGTAAATGTTTGAACCTAGAAGCGAAAAAATCTAAAAAAAGAGTATTTTTGCACGCATTTTTTTAAAAACATTCAGAATTAATAATTTTCAATAAAAATTAAGCGATAAATGGCTAAGCAGCAATTAAAAAAAGTCAGTAAAGACGAAGTATTGGTGGACATTGCAGAAGTAACAAAAGAAACGCAACACTGGCTCGAATTATATAAAAAACCAATTATGTACGGTGCTATTGCCCTCGTTGTGGCTGTGGCAGGTTGGTATGCTTGGAGTTCTTATGTGGAAAGCAATCAGAAAAAAGCAATTCAAGCTATGTGGAAAGCTGAACAAATGTTCAAGCGTGACTCTTTTGCTGTGGCGTTGAATAATCCTGGTGGTGGTTATGAAGGTTTCTTAGACATAGCTAAGAAATACAGCAGCACACCTGCGGGAAATATGGCAAACTATTATGCAGGTATCTGTTATTTACAATTGGGTAAGTTTGATGAAGCCATTAAGCATTTAGAGGATTTTTCTCCTAAGGGTGAAGTATCGCCGACCATGAAATATGGTGCTTTGGCAGACGCTTATAGCGAAAAACAAGACTTCAGCAAAGCATTGAAAAATTACAAAGAAGCCGCTTCTTCTGGTAGCATTGATGATATGAAAGCATTTTACTTGAAGCGTTATGGTATGTTGAGCGAAAAACAAGGCGATGCGGCTTCTGCATTAAGTGCTTATAAAGAAATTAAAGAAAAATTTGGCTCGACAAGCGATGCCCGCGATATTGATAAATACATCGCTCGCACGGAGTCGAAGAAAAAATAAACCAATATCAATAGAACAATCTGCATAAATGGGGCTGTTTGATAAGCGAAATGTTTATCGTTCAGCCTCATTTTTTTTTTCTTAAAACGAATTAATTAATGATAAAATTAACACAATATAGTCACGGAGCAGGATGTGGATGTAAGATTTCGCCAAAAGTATTGGATGAAATTTTAAAGAATCAGAATGAAAAACTGTTTTATAAAAACCTTATCGTTGGCAATGAAGAGCGAGACGATGCAGCTGTCATGGACTTAGGCGATGGCACAGCTATTATTTCTACGACTGATTTTTTTATGCCTATAGTTGACGATGCCGAAGATTTTGGGCGTATCGCTTCCGTCAATGCCATTTCTGATGTCTATGCAATGGGTGGAAAACCGCTGTTAGCCATCGCTATTTTGGGCTGGCCTATCGATAAATTGCCACCCGAAGTTGCCAATCAAGTCATAGAAGGTGCTCGAAAGGCTTGTGCGGATGCAGGAATTCCGCTTGCTGGTGGACATTCAATTGACTCACCTGAACCTATTTTTGGTTTAGCCGTTACAGGACGTGTTTTGATAAAAAATATTAAGAAAAATGGGGGCTCAACCGAGGGATCTGTTTTGTTTCTGACCAAACCTGTTGGCGTGGGCATCTTTACAACCGCTCAAAAAAAAGACAAACTCAAGGCTGAACACGCCGAAATTGCCCCCCT
>JANMJN010000070.1:0-7767 GCA_031371355.1 Saprospiraceae bacterium | reverse complement strand
ATAGGGACGAGAAATTGCTCCGAAAAAGTATCAATTTCTTCGCGGCTGAAAGGAGGCGAGACATTTATCCAGCAGCCCACCTCCGGCGTTGTCAACTCTGTGAGTCGCCCATTTTTTTTGGCAAAGTAGCGAATCATAACCGGAAGGGTCCATTTTTAGTGGTTTGATTAAGAAATAAGATTTATTTTTTTGACCACTGATTGGGGTGATTTAAGTGATTTACGCTGATTTTTTTAGATTCATACAGAATGACAAGAAAAAAATCAGCGTAAATCCGTCAAACCAGTGTCATCTGTGGTCAAACTGGTCTTAGATACTGAGGGGGTATCGCAAGAAGCGCAAAACTAAGCGAAAATTCTCAAAGGCGACCATGATGCTTGAATATTTGCACAAAATTAACAGATGTTTGGGTGAGAATTGGACAGAAACAGAAAAAGCGTCCTGCACGCAAGACGCTCTTCCAACTTCATCTAAAACCAAATTTAATGTAGAATTTCTAAATATCCTATCAGCGATTCGCCATTTTCAAGGACAATATGATAGAAATAAGTGCCATCGGGCAACGATGCGCCTTTGTAATCACCCTTCCAATCATTTTTATAATCTTTATTTTCATAAACGCGATTGCCCCAACGGTTGAAAATCGTCACCTGTGTATTCGGGAAGTCAGCGAGGTTTTCAATAACAAAAAAGTCATTTTTACCATCACCATTAGGCGAAAAACCGTTGCGAATAACCAAACCTTCGCATAAAGTCCGTACATGAACTGTTGTTTGGGCACAGCCCACTTGATTACATATTTGATAAACTATATTATCTGTCGTTGCGGTTGAACAAAAATCTTCTTTGGGTACATAAATGATGGAGTACTCATTAACTGACAATTTTGTTGCCGCTTCGCCTAATTTTGGATTGACAAGAATCTCAAAAGTTTTTACTGTTCCAGAAACAGTATCGTTTTGAAAAACAGGGATTTCAATACCTTTATTCTTCCGTGTTATCGCAAAATCCTCTACCAAACGCGGTAATTGCTCAAGCCTTGGTGAAACCAAAACCGTAATAAAAGTCGTATCGCAACGTCCACGCGGGTCGCACACTTGGAAACAAGCCTTTGACCTACCCGAAGACACACCTTGAACAACTACGCATGTACCACCTCTAATCAAAGTGAATGTCGCATTACTATTTGTTGAATCAGGACAAAAGTTTGAAATAAAATAAGTACTGTCAGGTTTCATACCTTTAAAACATATCGTATCTATTTGATTTACAGCTATTTGCAAGGTGATATTGTCAATCACAGTTCCATTGTTTTGATTAATACGTCCTCGTTTATAGATGTTTTGACGCGCAATACTGGCATTCCCACATTCGTCAACAGCCATCCAAGAGCGTACAAAAATTGTATCGTTGCCGCTTTGAATGACCGTCAAATCCATTACCAAAGTAGGCATTGTACAATAATCAGTCATCGTCACATTAGACAGTGGCAAAGTGTCCGTCGCAGAAATCGTAATATCAGCTGGGACATTGAACAATTCTGGAGGCGTATTATCTGTAATTTTTAGATTAATTGTAAATGTTGATGAATTGCCCGAACTGTCTGTTGCAACCCAAGTATAAGTTTTTAGTGATAGGTAACCGTCTGTCATGCAATGACCTATCGTCGTCGTAGAATCAAACTGAACACTTGGATTAGGGTCAATATTGTCCGTAACAAAAACGCTGTTTCGTTGCAACGATATACCGCATACAATCGAATAAATCGTATCACTGCTTTGCGCCCCGTCAAGGATTGGGTCAACCATTCGATACTGGGGGGGTATCGTATCAGCTGGTGTTGGCACTACTGCATGTCTTGTAATGATTTGATGTGCTGTTGAAACATTACCACAGGCATCTATAGCTGTCCATGTACGCGTATAAACTGTATCAGAACCAACTAGAGATTGAATAATGACAACAGTCACATTTGGGGTACTACAGTTATCTTCAACCACAATACGTGAGTCTTGTGGGAAAGGGTCGCTTGCAGAAAGGGTGACATTGCTTGGAATGCCACCTAAAATGGGCGCAATTGAGTCTGAAATACGCATATTAATACTATAAGTCGCCGAATTTCCAGAACTGTCCGTTGCTGTCCAAGTATAGTTTTTCAAACTTATATATCCTTCTAACAGGCAGTTACCAAATTGAATCGTTGAATCGAGACGAACACGCGGATTTCTATCTCTGTTGTCGGTCACAATCATATCGTTGATAACAAAGCCATAATCACAACCATTATATAATATGGTGTCACCACTGCGACGACTGTTTTGCAACAAAGGATTATTAGGCTGATACTGAGGGGCAGTTGTGTCAGGAGGCGCAATGCCAACACCACGCCGTGTGATGTTTTGTTGCGCTATTGAAGTATTACCACAGGCATCCACAGCAGTCCATGTCCTTGTGAAAAGTGTATCACTGCCAACAAGAGATTGAACCATTCTGTAATCCATAGTTGGTGTACTGCAATTATCAAGGGCGTTTATCTGCGGCACTTGTGGGAAAGGTTCGCCTTGTGCTAAGTCCATATCATTGGGCAAATTGCTGAATGTTGGGGCTATTTTATCCGAAATACGCAAATTCACGTTAAATGTCGCAACATTTCCAGAACTGTCCGTTGCTGTCCAAGTATAGTTTTTCAAACTAATATAGCCATCAACACGACAATTGCCGTATTGAATTATCGAATCGAGACGAACACGTGGATTTCTATCCATGTTGTCGGTCACAATCATATCGTTAATCTTCAAAGCCTGATCACATCCGTTGTAATTTATGGTTTCACCACTCCTAAAATTGTTTTGTACCAATGCGTTATTCGATTGATACTGAGGGGGTATTGTATCACGCGGAATCACATTCCCACGACGAATAGTGATGTATTGAACACCTGTTGAGGTATTGCCACAGTCGTCCATCAAAACCCACTTTCTTATAATTAAGGTGTCGCCATGATTATTTTCTCTGTATTGAATACTTACATCGTCGTCGCAGTTGTCTTGACCATACACATTGAGTGGTCTAATCGGCACTTCACTTAAAGTATTAACGGTTATATCGAAAGGCAAATTGACGATGCGAGGCGTATCTCTATCCGTTACTTTCACATAGATTTTAAAAGAGGCTGTGTTACCACATTTGTCAACAGCGCGCCAATCACATTCCATCAGCGCAATAAAGCCGTCTTGTTGGCACCGTCCAAATTTTATGGCTAAATCCACAAATGACTTGGTTGGGTTATCATCGCAGTCGTCGGTGGCGTTGATATCCAAAGCATTAAACAAAGGCATATGTTGACAATCAACAGTTAACGTATCGCCATATTGGAAATTTAAAGAAAGCAGTTGCGTATTTCTAAGCGTAATGACAGGCGGTAGTCGGTCTATACGTGTAATAATTTGCGTAGCTGAAGCTGTTTTTCCAGACGCATCAGTGGCAGTCCAAGTCCGCAATAAACGGTCGCCACAAGGTTGCAATTGTTCGATAATATCGGTGTATGTTACTGAGGGGTTCGGATCGTAATCGTCAGTCACGATTGGGAAAATAAACGGAAAAGATTCACGACAACCAATCGTCGTATCGCGTACCAAAATAGTTGGCGGTGTGGTGTCTTGTTGGACCAAAATACGGAGTGTAGCAGGTAAAAGGCAGGTACCAGATGTTGTCTCTACCCTAATCGTAGTTTGGGCAAGTGTCGGTGTAAAATTCAAGGTCATTTCTGTACCCAAAACCGTGTTATTAGCTACATCAACCCAACGAACAGACGTTCCAGAAGCGCGTAAAACGACCGATTCACCCCGTTGTAAATGAATGACGCCTGCTGTTAAAAGCGGAACAGATGCGATATTAATGCTGTCTGTACTGAGGGGTATATCGTAGAACTGTTCCCCATCACTTGTCGTAATGATTTCAATACGGCAAAAATTTTGGGAAGTGCGACAAATCAATTCCTTTTCAGCCATTGTAGAAACACCAATCGTCCTTGTTCCGCCATCACAGGTTAAGCTATCAGGTGTAACGACTGTAAAACTTAGAACACCTTGCTCGAGTTGCAACAAATTACGAGGCTGATGCCATGTCAAGACTTGAATATCACCGACTTCGATCATACTCGGCTCCCCTGGATTCCAAGCTAATGGTTGAACGGCTAAAGCTGAATTAGGTTTATAACGAATACCCGCGGGTAGTTTTACTGCTATTTCGTCACTTGAATCACTCGGTGTTGTGGTCAAATTTGTAAAATTGATTTTCAAAGTTGACTCCCCTCCTGGTACAAAATTGTTTAATGGATTGTTTGAAACTGAATACAATTTCGGTGTTGTCAATTCAGCCCCTTCAATTTGAATGGGCAATGATTCGCCTGTTTCGTTATTCGAAGGCGTACCACACGACGACTTTCCGAGGAAAGAAAAATACAACAATGAACCGCTCTTAAATTCACAATCGTTGGAGAAACTGAAACGTATTTTGACTTCATTAGAGTCCGTAGGGCTGTTCGGGTCAAAGCCTTTTAAGCCGTTTCGATTCAAAAAAGTATCTAATTTTGAAAAATTTGCATATTCAAAAGTTCTGCCACGCTCGTTGAGACCAACAACACTGGGTACACCCGATGTGGCATGAAATGGTGCACTCGGCGGATAAGCCACTTCTACCTTTGTTGGAATATAAGTCGCACCTAAAAGCGGTAAAGTAATACGTGTGCGGACATCGAAAACCTTTCCTAAATCTGTATTTCTCAATAAAATTTCAAAAACTGTTGAATCGCAAATACCCGGTTTATTGAGCGATTGATTGACAAAATTAGCATCTAAAAACGGGGCTTCTGTGGTCACAATACCTTGAATGTTCAAGTCCGTACAAGGCGGATACAAGGACGGATTCCATTGAGGGTCCGTGGATTGTGCGCAGTTCCAACCAGAATTTATATCCACATGGTTTTCGCCACAATCGCCAATGAGTGCCTTTATTTCGATGATATTACAAATATCATCGAGGTTTTTATCAGGCGTTGCCGCCGCTAATGGGTTTGTATAAGCATACGTATTGCGTCCATTATCGCCATAAGTGCTAAAATCTAAGGCAAATTGGTTAGAAATATTGGTGATATCCCGCATGCTCACCACTTTGAAATTCTGTACTGTGAGGGCTGGTTCGACGCTGACCCAAGTTGAATTTGCACCTCCTTTGTTCGATGTATTGCAGTGTTTGACAGTCCAAGTTGCCGTATCCGTTGCCGTTGAAACCGTCGGATTGGTAACAGGCACTAAGGTCAATGCAGGTGGATCCGTGTAAACAATATTACCATTAAAAACGGAATCACGGCGATAAGGAGAACATGACCCGTCGCCGATTTCTAAGGCATAATATCGGTCGCGATAGAAGATATTAGGTTTGAACTCAAAATTATTATTGTTTAAAGAACTGCCCGTCAAAGAGCGGCAATTAGGCGTAGCTTTTATTCTTAAATTGAAGGCATAGCTCGTTACCCTATTAAGTGACGGAACGATGTTTAAAGTATCGAAACGTGCGACGAATTTGCCCGTTGAGTCCAAATTACTGAGGGGGTAAAAATTATTACCTGCATAAGGATGGTCAGGAATGGACACCTCGATTTGCGTCGTAAAAGCACGTATAAACTCAGGGTCAAATTGTAAGGAAAATGAGTCAACACCTATGGATTGGCGGTATTCGTTACCAAAATGGTCGTAATAACCATTGTTTATCATGATAATTTTATACTCCAAATTCGCTTCTGTACAACCTTTTGGATAGCTCGAAGAACTTGGAAAAGAAAATATGGACTGCGCTTTTCCTACGCGAAACGTTTCGCCAAAATTATCGCAAGCAAACTCCACGCCGCCATCAATATGATAGCCATAGGCACGGAATTGTGGTATTTTTTCAAATGTGTTCTTGTAAGGTCCGTCGGTAAAAACACTGAAATCGCCATAAAAATTGACAGAGTCGCCACTACTGAGGGGGGCAATATTGAGTGACGTCAAACAGTTACTCAAATCCACATATATGGCTTTTGTTGAGTCTGTTCTAATAACACGTATATTAGAGGCATCTACAGGACAAATATATGTTTGACCACTTTTTATAAATTGAACAAAACCTTTACCGTAGGTAAAAATATCGTTCAAATTGGTTTGTGCATTCTTTGTAATGTTATTGTATGAAATGCGAACACCTATCGAGTCTGAAATAGGGTCATTGCCCACGACATTCAAGACGGTCATTCGTACTGAATCGCAAGACATCGCTACTTTCAAATTCGCATCAGAAGGCGATATTTTAGTGGTGTAAGTTCCGTCTGTATAGCCTAAAGTCGTTCTTGAAGCTGTAAAATCACTCGTTTTCAAGCCTTTTGGACATTCATACGCCACATTTGGTACACAAGGCGGTGCGGCATAATGGACCCGAGGTCCCGACAATGTATCGCAATACCAAACATGTTGACAGCCACAAGGAGGGCACGAAAACGCCAATTCCATAGGAAAATCAGTTGGTCCAGGTACGGCTGTACACGTGGCTTTGAAACCAAAATTAACCGTATAATCACCATTGAGATAATACACAGCAATCAACTCATTACCAAAACCACCTTTTTGTTTAACTGAATCAACACGGAAGGACAGATAGATCGTATCGCCTGACAGCGTCATGGTTTTCAAAAACATCGTATCCGTAAAGCGGAGCATAAACATCGAGTCTTGTATCGGAACGATGCCTGTCGGTACTTTCACTTTGACCAAAATCTCTTCTTGACCATTGCAATTTCTATCAAAATTGAAGATATTACGTCTTTCAAGATGTTGAATCATAAAAGGCTTTTCATCGGTATAAGTATCTGGTTCAGAGCAATTTTCAACCAAATCATTGACATTCAACGGCGCAAAATAACGTGGCTTAATGACTTGGTTGCGACTACCACATAAATCCGTATAGTTCAACTGCGCATTAAAGGCAGTTTCGAAATCATTTTTACAATTATCGTCTCTATTCGAGAGCGAAGCATTACAATCCACCTCATATTCTATCGTCACTTCAACATTTTTCCCTATGGGTAAATCATCAAAATAGCCGTCGTTATCGGCATCGGCTAAACCGACTCCTACACCGTCTGGGTCAGTTGTAAATAACGCATTATTCCTTAAATCAGCCAATGGTACTGAGGGGGTAGGTAACTCGATTCCAGCAACAATAATTTTCGTAATGCGATAACCTTTGTTACTCAATAAGATAGAGTCTCCTAAACCCACACCGAGTTGCAAATCATACATACCAGCTGTACCTGGGTCAACTTCAACGCCATTGTTTGTGAACTTAACCGTCGAACGTCCAACGCGGCAATAGCCACCAACAATATCAGGAGTCGTACCTTGTCCGACAAAACCCACATTCACTTGCCCTTCGCCAAGACGAATAATATCTTGTCTTGAAATCGTATTACATAAACGGTCTTCACAGCCCCACGACATGGCATGTGTACTTGTACGTGATTTGTTGCAATTGACAACGCAAAAGTTTTCAACAATGGTAACAGTTTCATCTGGGTCAAAAAGTAAATCACCATTAGCGGGCAACGATGGACCACGTGTGTTGAAAGCAAAAATAGCAGCAGGTACCGTTACAGCAATAGATGTATCACCCGCCAAATTGAAAACAGGCGTTTTCGTCATGGTAACAGTCTGCCCATTAATGCTCATGCTTTGG
>JANMJN010000045.1:0-4418 GCA_031371355.1 Saprospiraceae bacterium | reverse complement strand
GGCAACGGCTAGAACGACTCTCCGAAAAATGGCGGTTAGCCAAGTTACGCAGAAGCCACGCTCAAAGACGTTTTCACAAGCGCAGAACTCAAAGGGGCGACCCGTTTAGAAGCCAATTGCCTTAAAACGATGCTGTTTATCGGCGATGTAAATCATAAGTTTCAAGAAAAGGAATTACCCATTGAGGTTCAAGAATCCCCTATTTTCACTATTACAACCCTTGATTTTGATATAGACGGCAAAAAAGATCTTCTACTTGCAGGCAATATCAACCACGCCCGCTTAAAATTCGGAAAATACGATGCCAATTACGGTCTTTTACTAAGGGGTGATGGACAAGGGCAATTTACAACCGTCAAACAACAAGAAGCCGGTTTGCGGCTGAAAGGCGATGTAAGAAGTGTTTTGCTACTCAAAAACACCGTGTTTTTTGGCGTGAATCAACAGACATTGAAGGCTTATAAATTGAAATAACCTTTATATTTTTTAAATACAAAATACTGTGGAGGTGAATTTTCTTATTATTTTTCTCAAAAAACACTAAATTTGTTCTAAAATAATGAAAAATGGGTGTTTTACAAAAACAATATATCAAAGATGATAGTGGAACACGAATAGGTGTTATCATCTCAATGACTGAATATCAAGCATTGATTGAACGACTTGAAGAATTAGAGGACATCTTGGCTTATGATAAAGCTAAAGCAGAACCAAGTGACCCTATGCTGTTCGAAGATTTTTTAGCAGAATTGGAAAAACCAACTTGAGAATGACTTATCAAATTATTATTGAGAGAGCTGCGCGTAAAGACATTCAAAAAATCAATCAAGCAGATCAAATTCAAATTATTCAAGCTATCAAACAGCTTGCTGATGAACCGCGCCCCTCTGGTTGCATAAAACTAAAAGGTCGAGCGGCTTGGCGTATTCGTGTAGGAGATTATCGTGTTATTTACGAAATACAAGACAATTTGCTCATTATTGCCGTCATAACAGTTGGTCATCGGCGAGATGTGTATAATAAATAAAATCCTACTCAAAATGTCAAAACTTAAGTATATCCAAAACTTTCCTTTTTTAATACTCTTACTCTCTTCATTTTTACAAGGCTGTAAAAACAACACCCAAACGCCCGTTATAGAAAGTCATGAAATCCAAAACGTTGTCAACCGTATGACGGATATTATGATACATGATATTACCAATCCTCCTTTGGCAGCGCGTTTTTTTTCCTACGCTTGTTTGGCTGGTTATGAAGTTGTGGCGCAAAACGATACGGCTTTTCACAATATGAAAGGTGTGTTAAACGATTATCCAACGATTGAGAAACCCGTTGTTTCAGGTGAGTTATCCTACCAATTGTCCGCTATTTTAGCCATGCTTGAAACGGCAAAAAAGATGCAACCTTCAGGCAAATTATTGGACGATTATGAGACAAAATGGTTGGATTCATGCCAAAACATCGGTTTTTCTAAGGAAATATTAGACAATTCTTTGAATTACGCCAAAGCCATCAGCGCACAGATTTTGGCTTACGCCAAAGCCGATAAATACAATAGAATCAGCAATTACCCCCGTTATACACCCTCAAATACTGAGGGGTCTTGGTATCCAACGCCGCCTGGTTATTTTGCCCCTGTTGAGCCTTATTTCAATACGATTCGATCCTTTACCTTAGATTCGGCACAGCAGTTTAAACCTGCATCGCCTGTGGCGTTTTCAAAAGACAAAAACGGTGAATTTTATCGTTTAACACAAGCCGTTTATGCGCAAAAACTAACGCAAGAACAATTAGAAATCGCTGCTTTTTGGGATTGTAACCCTTTTGCACTACAAGACAATGGGCATTTGATGGTCGGTATGAAAAAAATATCTCCAGGTGCGCATTGGATAGGTATTGCAGGCATTGCTTGTGAAAAAGAAAAAGCCTCTTTCCAAAAAACGCTTTACGTACATACCTTTTTAGCCATTGGTTTGATGGACGGTTTCATCTGTTGTTGGGACGAAAAATACCGCAGCAACCGCATTCGCCCAGAAACTGCTATCCGAAAATTCATTGACCCGAATTGGAAACCGTTTTTGCAAACACCGCCCTTTCCAGAGTATTTAAGCGGTCATTCAACGATTTCTACGACTGCTGCGGTAATTTTATCTCATCTATTTGGTGAAAAATTCACGTATCAAGATACGGTAGAAGAACGTTTTGGCTTGACAGCGCGTTCTTACAACTCGTTTAAACAAGCCGCCGAAGAAGCGGCTATTTCAAGGTTGTATGGCGGTATTCACTTCATGGATGCGATTACAAATGGGCAAAAGCAAGGTGTTTTGGTAGGCAATAATGTCATTAAAAGTATGGTTTCACACCGTTTTTGACCCTAAACAAGACAAAAATGGTGTAAACATGCCTTTAACTATTCTTCTGTATTCTCAAGTTTATCAGGTATGTCCTCCACTTTTTGCGGTTCTATTTGACCTAAATGCAAATAGTTTTCAAGCGAAACGACCTTGATATTCAAATCCTTTTCTGCATTTCGGCGCGCTCTACCAGCTACTCTCCCCCCTTTTTCTGCAATTTCTCGATTTTCTCCAAATCCTTTGGCATCTTCTTGCATGGCTAATATACGTGTTGATTCCTCTCCAAGAGCTGTAAAAATCAATTCCAAAGGAGTCATATGGTCTCGTAAATTTTGCTTTTCTAAACCTTTCAGCTTGCCGTGCTCGCTGGGTGTCAGTCCAAAAGTCGCTTTGGCTATCTCTGCTGTCAAAATTGCATATTCCTGCCCTTCTTGGACGCCGCGGCTTTTCCATTCATCCGTCAGTCGTTTTCGGGCGTTGATACTTTGTTTTCGGCGTTCAATCCATTCTTCTGTATAGCCTTTGGCGCGATATATTTCAGCCGCCCGTTCAAAAGCCAATTCAGGGTTTTCTATTTCGTCTATGCGCTCCTTCCCTATTTGCGCCAACCACAACTTAAAAGGCTCTGCTTTCGGCGACGGAATAGACATAATGATGCGCAACAACCCCTCAGTATTG
Source organism: Saprospiraceae bacterium (assembly GCA_031371355.1). GTDB lineage: Bacteria > Bacteroidota > Bacteroidia > Chitinophagales > Saprospiraceae > JAAFJT01. Next base: position 1,386 of record JANMJN010000045.1, on the reverse strand, counting down.
GCGACATCTGTTTTATATAATTTGCCATCGGCGGACTTCATTTTCAGTTGCTGCCAATTTGGTAGCAACTCGCTTTCCTCTGTTATCTTCTTTTTCAATTTTGCCCAATACGTGCGCGGCTGAGTCGCATCGGTCAACACTTCTATGACATCTACTATTGAAAAATACCAATCATCCAAGTGCCATTCGCGACGCACTTGTTTTTCTTGAAATAATATGATTTTTTGATTCTCCATTTATGTTTAATTATTACGGACGGGGCATTTTAGTTTTCTTCAACAATCTTCACGCCCCACGCTTCTAAATTCAAGGTGCTATTTTTTGTAATCGCCTCATTCAATAACAATTCTTTACCATTTTCATAAAGATATTGAAATCCATTAGGATTAGCTGAATAATTGAAATAATAATGCACTTTTTTACCCTGTTGATTAATGCCTGTTTTTGTAATCAAAGGAAAAGCTAAGACTTGGTCAATACCCCATAAATTGGCTTTTTCTAAAGCTTCTTTAAGTATTTTTTCAATTAAAACAGCACTCGTCATGCAACCGATATAGGTGGCTGTGCCTTTACCACATTGATTTTGTGTAATAGCCGCATATTTTCCCCAAACTGGATGGTCATAATAGGCTAAAACTTTGGCAGTTGTCGGTGTAATCAGTTCCATCCAAGTCTGCACTTTATTGTCCCCAGAACCGACTTTATAAGGGTCGTCTTTTAAAGATACATTTTTAGGAATCGTAAATTGGCTGTATGAAATCCCGCACGCTTCGTTGATAATCCCTGGTTGCACGGTACTTCTCACTTTCACATTTTCATCTGAAAAACCGCTTTTAAAGGTATAAACCACGTGTCCACCATCTTTGACAAATTGATTGAGTTTTTTCAATAAATCATTAGAAGCGGCATATAGTGCGGGAACAACGATTAATTTATATTTATTGAAGTCTGATACTGAGGGGTCTATAAAATCCGTCCCGACATTCATTTTATATAAAGCATCGTACAAAGGACGCAAAATATCATTATAATTTTCCTTTGCACCCCAACCAAAACTGAAAGTATTGAAAGCGGTTAAGGCTTCGTTGCTGAAAAGAATAGCGACATCATTTGTTTTTTTCAAATTAATGAGTTTTTCACTCAATCTATCAAAGTCTTTTCCAATGGTTTGCGCTTCTAAATAGGTCGGATTGGGTTGAAAATCGTGGCTTAATAAGCCTTTCCAATACGTTTCAGCAGAATTATGGATAGAATGCCAAGCCACAGCAGGCAGCAGACCAACCTGTGTAAACACAGTACCAAACACCATGCCAAATCCGCCAGAGGGAATTGCTGTTTCACCATGCATAAGACCAAACAGAACAGATAAGGCGACCAATGCTGCAG
>JANMJN010000021.1:0-4022 GCA_031371355.1 Saprospiraceae bacterium | reverse complement strand
AAGTTGTTGCACATTACGACCGTACTCAGGCATAATGAGGTATTCTTGTTGTGTATTGTACGCCATATCTGGTATGGCTTTTTTATCTTTTTTCACTTTATTATATGAGTTGTATGGTTAAGTGGTTATAAGGTTAACGTTTAAATTCTGATTTTGTTTGTATAGTTTTGTTACACTTGAAACAGTGTAAACGACGAAAATACTGAGGGGGGTATTTGAATGTAGAGAAATAGGAAATCTTTAAGACCTCCTATTTCTCTTGATTTATTACTCAACAGTCACGGATTTTGCCAAATTACGTGGCTGGTCAACATTGCATCCCCGCATGACGGCTATATGATATGACAATAATTGCAACGGAATTACCGACAAAAGCGGTGTCAAAGGTTCTGCGGTATCAGGTATTTCGAGGGTATAATCTGCCAATTCTTTGATAACGGTATCCCCCTCAGTAACAATTGCAATAACGATGCCTTTTCGTGCCTTGACTTCTTGAATATTGGAGACTATTTTTTCATAAGCACTTTGATTGGTGCAAACGATGACGACGGGCATATTTTCATCAATCAACGCAATCGGTCCATGCTTCATTTCTGCTGCTGGATAGCCTTCTGCATGAATGTAAGAAATTTCTTTCAATTTCAAAGCACCTTCCAAAGCAACTGGGAAATTGTAGCCCCGACCAAGATACAAAGCATTCTCAGAACCTTTTATTTCGTTGGCAATATATTCTACGGCTTTATTGATTTTTAGAACCTCCGTGACTTTTGCCGGAATTTGCTCTAACTCTGTTATCAAGCGTAAAAACTCTGATTTACTTATTTTACCGCGTTTATAACCGATTTCCAAAGCCATTAGGGTCAGTAAAGTCACTTGACCTGTAAACGCCTTTGTGGAAGCGACACCGATTTCAGGACCAGCGTGGATGTAAGAACCGCAATCGGTCATACGAGCAATACTTGACCCAACCGAGTTGACAATACCATAAATCAAAGCGCCACGTTCTTTTGCCATTTGAATGGCAGCTAAAGTATCTGCTGTTTCACCTGATTGCGAAATGGCAATAACAACATCTTTCTCCGTGATAACAGGGTTTCTATAACGAAACTCCGAAGCATATTCGACCTCAACAGGCAGTCGAGCCAGTTCTTCAAACAAGTACTCTGCGACCAAGCCTGCATGCCAAGACGTCCCGCAAGCGACAATAATAAGTCTATCTGCATTTAATATGCGGTTCAAATGATCTTCCATACCGCCCAAACGCGCCCAACCTTCTATCGAGTTAACCCGCCCACGCATGGCATCGGCAATGGTTTGGGGTTGTTCATGGATTTCTTTGAGCATAAAATAATCATAGCCACCTTTTTCTAAGGCTTCAATGGTCAAATCCAATTTTTGGATAAAAGGAGCTTGCACTTGATTGTTTATCGTCTTGATTTCAAATGACCCGTCGCGACGAGCCGTAACGATTTCACCATCGTTTATGTAAACCACACGTTTGGTATGCTCAACAATCGGCGTAGCATCAGAAGCTAATAAAAACTCGCCGTTGCCAATACCGAGAACTAAAGGGCTTTGTTTACGGGCGTCAACGATTTTCGTCGGATCTTCTTTGTCCATAACGACAATAGCATAGGCACCATGGACTTTTGAAAGGGCGACCCGTACGGCGTCTTCAAGCGGCAAATTCTCGCGTTCCTGCAATTCTTCGATGAGGTGCACTAAAACCTCTGTATCTGTTTCAGAAATAAACTCGTGTCCAAGCCGTATTAAAGCCGCTTTTAATGTCGCATAATTTTCAATAATGCCATTGTGTACTAAAACAAGACGACCATTACCAGATAAATGCGGGTGGGCGTTGATATCGTCGGGCTTACCATGTGTTGCCCAACGTGTATGACCGATGCCGATGGTGGCGGCAATATCTTTGTCGTGAGCATAAGCCAACAGTTCGCTCACTTTCCCTTTTTTCTTATAGACATTGAGGCTACCGTTCAAAAGAGCAACGCCTGCACTGTCATAACCACGATATTCTAATCGTTGTAAGCCTTTGATGAGAATCGGGTAGGCTTGTTTTGACCCGATATAAGCGACGATTCCGCACATTTTTTAATTGGTTTTGGATACAGAAAGAAGTTGATAGATTATAATGGATCGGGGATAACCTTAAGTAATATTGAAAATCAATTACGTTGCACAAAACAAATCAATAATTATTGCTATTTGACAACTTCTCTGCTTCGTAAAGATATTCTTATTTACTAAAATATCATAAAAAAGTTACAAAATACTGAGGGGTTATTAGTTACTGGTGTATTTGTTGTGACTAATAATCAATATACCAGTAACTAATAACCAAACTAAGGTTTCGTATAATACAAATTAAGTTTTGCCGGGTATTTAGAATGCTTAGTGCCATACAGCACTACTCGACGGGTTGTTCCTTGCTTATTTGGAATTGCACCACGCGTATTGTCAGGTATGAGATAAAGTATCGTTCCTGCTCTACCATAAAGCATATCTTGCAAATGTTGAGAAATATTGCACTTATAACGACGTACATTACCCGCTTCTGTAACTATTGTACCGCCATATTCAGCTAAGACAGAACTACTATTACGCAGTAAATCATTAACAGGCGAACCAGTTGCCGTCGTCAGAATGAAACGCTCAATAGGTAAATATTTATTCGTGGAGTCTTCTAAAATGGTAAACTCTAATTCTGCCCGATTTACAGCCGCCGTACCCAATTGTTTTTTCAAGTTCGGAAATTCAAACTTAACGTTTGCGCCTGCCATACCTTGAACAAACATAAGCGAATCGCCTGAAGCCGTTTTTTTACCATTAAAAAACTTATTAATGCTACCCACAGCATAATTATGATTGAAATACGGGTAGGAGGTTGTCGTAAAGCGGAAAAGATGGCTCAATTTAGCGGTATCACCTTGCTTATGATAATACAAATAAATGCCAGACGAGTCATCAGATATATTGAAACTCAAAAGAGCATTCGTAGTCTGCTCTGAGCGAATTTCAAAACCTCTGAAATACTTGCGAATATCCCCACCAAAAGCATTATAAACACTATGAACTGCTGTATCGAGCAAAGCCTTACCAAATGTACTATCCAATTTGAAAGAGATATGAGGGCGCAGAGAAACCGAATCATTTACACGCACACGTGTCTTTGGCGTGGGTGTAAAAGTAAGTGAGCCTAATGGAGTCGTTTGGGATTTATATTTTTTATTCGTAAAAAGGTTCAAATTGTCCCCCGTCAACGATTCAGAAGCATCCAAGCGATAAAAACCAATTTTTTGCTGCCCCAATGTATCGCCATAAGTATCGGCACCATTGTAAGCCAGGACAACTCTAATATCATCTAAAACGTAAGTTACGGCACCGTCTAAGACAAGCGTAGCCGCACCATAAGAGAAATTAGCGAAAATGCGGGCATCCGTCACCCCAAAAACAGGGTCGTACATTTTGCCCAAAGGCAACAAACTTAACGACGTAGGATTTGCCGATGATAAATTGAGTGCGACAACAGAATCTGGGTTTTCTGTTTCTGCAGTAATTGAGATAAGGTTATCCGAAAACTTTAAATCAAGTTTACTGCTGTCAAAAAGGTCGGCACCTAATTGGCTCGATTTATTACAAGCCCCAACGATTAAAAGTCCAATAAGACAAACGCTGGCAATGAAGATGTTTTTCATATTTTTTTTACTAAGATTTTTTTTGTCTGACCTATAACGCCAGCATACTGAGAGGGGCTGTCTGTTCTGTGTAATTTTTTTGTAATAGAAGATTTTAGATAGGAAAAACAGACAATTGATTTCTAAGCAAATACAACTCTGCAAGATTTTAGTCCTACAAAGTTGTATTTTGGAATTTGAAATATCAGATTTGAAATTCCTCTTAGCCCACTTCTTCTGCAACCTCTAATGAGTTATAAAACTCAAAAATGGGCGGAAGACCTGTCTCTACGTTCATATAATCGAGAACGGGTTTCTCTGAAAGCACCA
>JANMJN010000015.1:0-6295 GCA_031371355.1 Saprospiraceae bacterium | reverse complement strand
GATGATGCCTAAAAAAGATGGATTTTCACTCGCTAAAGACATACGTGAGAAGGACAAAGTCGTACCCATTATTTTTCTCACCGCTAAAACGATGAAAGAAGATATTTTGCAGGGCTTCAAAATCGGTGCAGACGACTATATCTCAAAACCTTTCAATTCCGAAGAATTGTTGTATCGTATTCAAGCGGTACTCAAACGTTCCGCACCGAAAGCTGACCCACGCGACGAGGTGCGCGATTACCGCATTGGTAAGTACAATTTCAATTATCCATTGCGTATTTTGCTTTTAGATGGCACAAAAGAAGAAATCAAATTATCACCAAAAGAAGCACAATTGCTCAAAATGTTTTGTCAACATATTAATGACGTTTTACCACGTTCTGAAGCTTTGACAAAAATTTGGCAAGAAGACAATTACTTTACGGCGCGTTCTATGGACGTTTTTGTCACCAAATTGCGTAAATACCTCAGTGGCGACCCGCTTATCGAAATTGTCAATATTCACGGCAATGGCTTCCAATTATTGGTAAAAACTGAAGAAACCGTTTAAGTAAAAAGTGGAAAGTGAAAAGTGTACCCCTCAGTATTTTTCACTTTTCACTTACACCTTTTCATTTATTACGAGTGGATAACAATTTGCGAAATCCATATAAATAAATGATAAACAAGGTTTTATATAAATAAAAAAAAGAAAAAGCGCAATTGTTTGAACAAGACAACTGCGCTTTTTCTTTTTAAACACAAAAAAATCCTGTCCGAAAATAGGACAGGATACTCAAATCTAAGTATAAAAAAACTCTTAAGAATTCAGGTAATTACTTGGGTCAAACACGAATTTCACGAATTAACACGAATTTTTCTTTTAATTTGCTTCGCTTAACACAAAAAACAATAGGATAACCTCAAAATAATTCGTGTTAATTCGTAAAATTGGTGTCAGGAAAAGGAGACAAATACTGAGGGGGTATAATTATTTGTTGACTGTAAATTTTTTCACCAATTTCTCTTTGCCCGATGTCAACTGCACTGTGTAAATACCTACGGCAAATTGTGATATATCCACTGTGGTTCTGCCTTGAAAATCTAATTTATTAAACAGGATTCGACCATATATATCAGAAATACTAAGTGTTTGTCCATCTTGATTTTTGTCGTCCCAAACGATTCTAATAAAATCATTGGCAGGATTCGGATAAACATTGAGCAAAAGTGAACGATTAACGCTCGAAGCTTGCTGATTTCCTTCGTAAGGTTGATCGTAAAGATTCGCTGCCCATATACCACGCCCATGTGTACCCGCATAGATTTTACCGACACCTGAATGGATTTTCAAGTCCGTAACCATGACCCCACGTGGCATACCTACTTGAAATTCAACAAATTTGGACATGGTGTTGTCTTTGTAATAAACACCAATAGCCGTACCAACATACACAGCACCTACAGGGCTATTATCTTGAACGGCAATTGTCCAGACAGGTACATTGGGCAAACCGTCGGTGATATTGCGCCAAGTTGCGCCACCATCTTCTGAGTAAAAAACTTTACGCGTATGATTTGGGTTTGTAGCAACAAAACCAATCGAGAAACCGACCCATATTTTATTAGGCTGTGTCGGATGAATCGTAATAGAGTTGAGTGTAGCGGCTGGAAAAGCCGTATTCCAAATATTCGTCCAAGTCAAACCGCCGTCCATTGTTTTGTACAAAGCGCGAACAGCTGCACTACCCGCACTGGAACTCAATCGAGAAGCAATAACGATATTTGGGTTAGAGCGAGCCATTGCAATGGCATACGTTTGATTGAAAGAAGTACCTTGTGGAAAGTTGGACATAGGAGCCCAAGTATTGCCACCGTTTATTGTGCGCCAAACATGATGTTCACGAGCTTGAATAACGATATTGGGGTTAGTCTCGGACATTTCCATAGGCGTCAACCAGTTGCCTGCATCCATGCTTTCCATTTCTCCCGAAACAAAACGATACGTCAATCCGCCATCATCGGTGCGCCAAGTTTGACCAAATTGGACAGTGGTGTAAAAAGTATTTGGATTTGACGGGTGTATCACTGATACAAAGCCGTCCCAACCACCTACCACGCCATCCCATCGTCCATTGCGGCGCATGAGTACGCCGTTGTCTTGTGCGCCCCCCATTACTATTGTTGGGTCACTTTTACTGACGGCTATTGAATAAAATTCAGTGGTTGAAATCCCGTTTCCTACAAATTCCCATTTAGTGGGAAAAGTGTAGCAATCAGGTAGGTAAAGGTTGGAGACGAGTTCGAAGAAGTCATTACGTCCATTTCTACAAGGCGCAATAAGTGCGTTATTCCCGGGCGTCAGGTTGCGTGTTTTGTAGAGTCCACCATCAGTGGCTAAGAAATAACTGCCCGAAATGGGTTGATATTCGCCCCAATGATGGTCGGCATGTGCGCTTTTTCCAAGCGAATTGACCCACATCGTTGTTTTGTTGAAAGAAGTACCCCCATTCGTTGAACCCCACATATCCACACCACTGAGAAAAACATTGTCTCTATTTTTGGGGTCAACAGCCAGCACTAAATTGTAATCACCTTGTGAGCCAATATCCGTTGAGTCGCCCAAAACCCAACCTAAGGTATTGGGTACTGAGGGGTATCGGCTGCGGTCTTGCCAAGTGCTGCCACCGTCCAATGTCCGAAAAATAGCGCCGAAACGGTCTTGGTTAAAAGTCGTATCAAACTCCGTAGAAGCCACATAAAGGCAATTGGCATCAGACGGTGCAACGCTCATTTTGATGTAATCCCAAAGGAAATCGGGACGATTGATGACCGTTTTGACAGAATCCATGAGCCGCCAAGTTGCGCCAAAATTATCAGACCGACGAAGTTGAAATACAAATTCACTCTCACTGTACCGTTTGAAATGAGCCGCATATATACGTTCCGGATTGGCTAAATCAGCATAAGTCGCTGCCGCAAAGTACAAATCATTGGGTGCATTGAAAGGAGACGTATAATTGGTTTGCAATGTCTGTGTCCAAGTGTTGCCACCGTCAACGGATTTATAAATGCCATTGGTTTTCACAACGACTATTTCCGAAGAACGTTTTGGATGCACCCACAAGTTTTCAATATACCTGCCTGTACCAAAATCGGCATTAATCGGCACCCAAGTGCCGCCACCGTCCGTCGTTTTGAATAATCGACCTGCGACACTACCATTGCCGTACCAACCGCCTTGTCCGTCTCTATCCCCAGTAGCAAGATAGATGATATTGGAGTTAGATTGGTCAATAGCAATGTCTGAAATTTCCATAATTGGCAAATTCATGGAGATATTTATCCATGTTTTACCACCATTATAGGTTTTCCAAACACCGCCACCAGAAGTACCCGCCCAAATATTGAGTGTATCCCAAACTGAAAACTCAAGGCAATTGATGCGCCCAATGCCCGTATTCGCTAAGGATTGATTGCTCGATAAAGCTGGTTCAGTGAAAGGAATATCCTCTGGATGGTTGATAGGTCCCAACAAACGCCAGTTGGCATCAGGGTTTGTCGCTTCGGGCTGCATAGATTTTTGTTGTTCATAAGCCATAAAAGTTTCTAACTTGTCATTGGTTGAGACGGGGACTTCATCAAAGCCATTTTCCATTTGCCATCTGTAGAGTTTGCGTTGATATTTGACAATATCATCGTCTTTTTGCCGATGTTTGCCATTCCATTTCTCTGGATTAGCTTCGCGCCAATGCTTAAAAGCCATTGTTAAGTCACCAACAGTGGCTTTTTCAAGCGGGACATTGAGGTAGGGGCTTTTATGCCAAGCTGCTAAGTGTGTTTCTCTTTTATCAGATATCAAACCCTGTGGACTTTGGAGGTTTATCTGTGTTTTTTCTGGCAAAGCAACCTCTAGTTTTTGAGCGCTCGCCACGAAAAAAGAAAAACAAAATAGGAAACAAAAACGAAGTTTTAGGAGATAGGTCGTCATCATTGAGTTTTTTAGAAATGAGAAAATATGGTTTTATCAGAATCAAATCCTAATGGTTAATACAATTTTAGGAAAGATTATTATCGCCAAAGCAGAGAAAAATAGTGAAGGAGATTTGTTTTGTTTTCATAATGAATGTTTTTTAATAATTGTAAGTATGGAGTATTTATCACAAACTACACGTCCATACCCGGGCTGAATTGATGAGTACGTTCCCTTAATGCCCCCCCCTCAGTATTTTAGTCAGTTTTAAGGATAAAACATCTTTTTAATCCTCAAAAATAGCTAAAAATCAATATCAAGATAAATATCAGAGAGTAGAACGCTTTTCCCCGCAATGTTCACAGCTTTGTCAATACCTGTCACATCAAAATATATCCATTCACTATTCTCATTTTTTTGATAAACATCAACAGTCGGTTCGTCTTGAGAAATTAAAATGATTTGCTTGAGACTTGGAATTTGCCGATAGCAACGCAGTTTTTTACCTTTATCATACCCCTCAGTAGAAGGAGATAAAACTTCAATTACGACCGAGGGGGTTAGTTCAGCCGTTTGTTGCCCTTTGAAAGCCACCTTTTGAGACTCTTCAGCTATAAAATAATCTGGATAAGTATTCAAATCACAAGCATCAATCCAGACAGGTCGTGTCTCTCGAGCGGAGTACCATTTCATAGAACGCACATAAGGCTTTAAAGCAATGTCAATATTTGACAAAATATCACTATGCGGAAGGGAGGTATAAGGCATAATAGCAGTTACTTTGTTTTTATAAAATTCGCTTTTATATTCGTTCTTGAGTTCATTTTCCCAATATTCTTCAAAACTCATCGTCAATACCTCGTCTGGGAATACGTCGAGATATGCCAATGTACCTCGTTTAGGTACAGCTTCTGTTAGGATTTGTGCGCTCATTTTTTTCAATTTAAAAGTGATAATCTTTACAAAAATAGCATTATTTTTTGAAGAATGTAAAATATTAGGTTTACAAACACACAGAATTTTAGTCCTTTATTCGAATACAAAATAGAGGAGCAACTTGCAAAATAGTGTAAGTAGTCCCCCTCCGTATTACAGTCAGTTTTAATGCTGCACCATAATTTTTTCCACCTTTCGTTCTTCACCCGATTGATATTCAACGAGATATAAGCCGTTTTCAAAACGCCGTGCATCAATTTCTACTGTCCACACATTTTGTCCTTGCTTTGAAAATACGGTTTGTCCGATGCTGTTCATTACGCGAATTGTCCATTTTGCATCTATTTCTGCATTGATAGACACATTGATTTTGTCTTTAGCAGGGTTTGGACTCACTGTAAAATCATCGGCTTGTCCTCTGTAAGCAGCATTAGGCATTTCGGCTGTGCTGTTGATGGCGCGTGCCACAAAACCTACTTCATCGTCCTCTCTTGCAGCAGTACTCATATTGTTAGGAGAGGAATCCAAATCGCTTTCGTTGCAAGCCACGACTTGTGCCGTTTGGGTCACATTTTGGGTATTGTTTAAAACAAACAAATGGAAAGTTGCTGTTGCAGTCGCTCCAGCGTCTATTTTGTCAAGTGTCCAAACGCCATTCCAAGAGTCATATCTGCCTTTATCGGCATAAGCGGCTTGATAGGCATAAGGTCCGACACCGTTATTGGTGCGTTTATAAGGCGGCAACCAATTGATACGGACTCCTGTGGCGGGTGAAATACCCCGATTTGTAACTGTCAAAGTGTATTTGACTGAACCCCAAAGCGGCAAACCGTCGTTATCGGCTTTGAGTTGGAGGTCTAAATCGGGTTTTTCGGGAACAATCGTTGTGGCATTGTCGTAGCGATGGATAGCCGTATTCGTGAACTGTGCCCAAGCAGTATTGTTATCCACAATCTCTAACTGACCGTTGATGTAAGGGTTAACACCCAAAAAAACATAACGCGAGTCGAGTTCGTAAGGTCCAACATCTTTACGAGTGTTCCATGTTTTACCTAAATCATTGGTCAAAGCTGTAAACAAAACGCGACGTACCGTGTCTTGAAAAAATGCCATGAGACTTTGCGTATTAGGTATATTGGCAATCGGAAAACCTGTCGGACCTGGTAAATTACCGCTTTCTTGCCATGTTGCACCGCCATCGGTAGTATATATTGGATTTCGAGAACTCGCACCAATACCCCTCAGTGCCATGCCATTATTGGTATCTGTAAAAGCATATCGGAGTTCAAAGAAATCTTCCGCAATCCACGCGCCTGATTTCCAATTTCGACCTCTATCGGTTGAGCGCAAAATACCCCAATTGCCATTTGAATAATCTATTTTTGTGATAAAAATAGTATTACCAAT
>JANMJN010000013.1:0-7698 GCA_031371355.1 Saprospiraceae bacterium | reverse complement strand
GAAGACATTTACCCACAAGTCGTTTATGAAGGCTACCCAATTAAAACCAGAAAGCATACATCATTGTTGGCTCTTGATTTTTTACATTCTTATGAAAAAATGGGGGTATATCCAGAAGAATATGTTGCGTTGTATCTGTTAGTGGATAAAATGAAAGAGAAATACAGCGAGCAATTTGTTTTAGCAAAATATCTTTTTATTGCTGGTTATTGAACCGATGGCTTAGGATGTTCCTTTCAATCCAACTATCTCCTCAATATTTCTACCAATTTTATTCGCTCAAAGCCAAACAATACCATCTATTTTATAAAAATCTTGTTTGTATCAAGTAAAAAAAAAGCGAATGAAATACCTATCTATCAGTCTCTTGATTTTTGTTTTTACTTCTTGGAACAATCCAAAAACGAGCGTAAAACAGTGGGGAAATCTTAATCTCCGTATCCTTTTCGTTGGCAATAGCTTGACCTATACCAATGATTTGCCTGCATTATTGAAAGAAATTGCAGCACAAGACGGCATTAACCTAACATACAAATCTTTTTTATTCCCCAATTATGCTTTGGAAGACCATTTGAACAATGGCGACGTACAGACTGAAATTAAAACAGGCAATTACGATGTCGTTGTTGCGCAACAAGGACCCTCTGCCTTACCTGAATCACAGGCTTTGTTACTGCGCGATGCTAAAGTTTTAGCAGATTTATGTAAAAAGAGTGGACACACACAATTGGCTTTATACATGGTTTGGCCCTCCGTGAGTCGGTCTTTTGATTTGGATAATGTCATTTATTCCTACACGCAAGCGGCTCAAAAGACAAAATCTCTTTTGTGCCCTGCTGGTTTAGCGTGGAAAAATGCTGCTGACTTACCGTTATATTCAGCAGACAATTTTCATCCGAGTTTAACGGGCAGCATTTTGGCAGCCTTGACCATTTATGGTGTTTTAAAAGAACATACGGACTTTTCATTTCTGCAATACCAACGGATATCATGGAAATCGCAGGTTTCAGAACGTGATTTTGATAAATTGAAGGCGGCAGCTTTGAAAGCTTTGACAAAATGAGAGAATAATGCCTACGCCATTATCAGCGATTTTATGCAGATTTTGATAAAAAAATCCGCCTTGTTCCCAATATTAAATTAAGTTTGACGACTGATTTAGAAAGATAAAAAAACTGAAACATGATAGAACCAATCAAAGTTATTATCACAGGCGCAACAGGTATGGTTGGCGAAGGCGTGTTGCACGAATGTCTGCACCACCCCTCAGTATCAACGATTTTAATTGTCAATCGGAAACCTTCGGGCATCGTTCACAACAAAGTAAAAGAAATCATACACGCTGATTTTTTTGATTTATCGCCCATTGAAAGCGAATTGACGGGCTACAACGCTTGTTTTTTCTGTCTGGGTATGTCGTCAGTAGGTATGAATGAAGCGGATTTTACACGCGGAGCCTATACTTTGACCATGCACGTCGCAGAAACCTTAGCCAAATTGAATCCAAATATGACCTTTTGTTATATCTCAGGTGCAGGGACTGACAGCACCGAAAAGGGCAGACAAATGTGGGCAAGGGTGAAAGGTAAAACCGAAAATGACTTGATGAAGCTGCCTTTTAAGCGTGTTTACAATTTCCGACCTGGTTATTTGCAACCCACGAAAGGCTTGAGAAATACACTACCCTACTACAAGTATTTCAGTTGGCTATATCCTATTTTGAGACACATCGCTTCAAAATATATGTCCACATTGTCAGAATTGGGTCGGGCGATGATTCACAGTGTGAACAGAGGATATGGGAAACAGATTTTGGAAGTGAAAGATATTATTGAATTGGCAAAATAGTCATATTAAAGAACACTGATTTGACTGATTTACTCTGATTTACGCAGATTTTAATTATTGAAAGCGGAAAAAATCTGCGTAAATCTGTGTAAATCAATTAAATCAGTGTTCAAAAAATACATTATGAAAATAGCACTTTTAAGCTGCAAAAACTGACCCGATGTCTTAGAAAAAGAACGGGTTTTCGCAACAGAATTTCCGAAGTCAATAGATGCCGAAGTCGTCATTTGGAACGACCCCTCAGTAAATTGGGCGGATTATAACTACTTGATTTTCAGAAGTGTGTGGGATTATTTTGAAATGCCAAAAGAGTTTGCTGCATGGTTAGATTTGATGGAAAGCCAAAATACAAAAACATTAAACCCATTGTCCATCATCAAAAGAAATCAGCATAAATTTTATCTTCAAGACTTGCAGTCGAAAGGTATTGACATCATTCCAACCGTTTTTATTCCAAAAAATACAGGACTTGATTTGTCTTTTTTGAAAGAAAATAACTGGAACTCAGCCGTTATCAAACCGGCTGTTTCAGGCGGATCCTATTTGACGAGGCTTTTTGTACAAGCAGAAATTGAAGAAATCGAAGAAGAATATGCTTCGTTTGCGCTTGAAAATGACCTTTTAGTACAACCTTTTATGCCCGAAATTCAAGACATGGGGGAATTGTCATTATTGTTTTTTCAAGGAAAATATTCTCATGCCATCTTAAAAAAGCCTAAAAACGGTGATTTTAGGGTACAATCGCAGTTTGGTGGACAATATCAAGTCTTTGAACCCGATGCGGTTATGTTAGCGACAGCTCAACATATTATCGAAACTTTTGGGGGTGATTTGCTTTATGCACGAGTAGATGGCATTTTGAAAAACGGCAAGTTTTTGCTCATGGAATTAGAATTGATAGAACCCGATTTGTATTTCGATTATCATCCCGATGCTAAACAGAATTTTTTAGCGGCTCTTGAAACAATGATAGCTTAATTGTACCATTTGGGCGAAATTTTAGACATAAATGATTGAAATAAAGCACCTCTAAGTATCTTGAAGGATAAATTCAAAAAATTTAAGTAACAAAATCATGTCAAAAAAAGACGACTTTTTAGCTGAACTCAAACGCGAATCTGCCAGCACCAGAAAAATGCTGGAACGTGTGCCGATGGACAAACTGGCTTGGCGACCGCATCCAAAATCCAATTCAGTGGAGCAATTAGCAAAACATATTGCTAACTTACCCAACATGTTGTTACATGCCATCACTGCCGATGAGCGCAACGTAATAGGTATTCCACCACTGCCACCGCTTGAATCAACCGAACAATTATTGGGTTGGTTTGACGACAATATCGCAAAAGCAATTGCCGCTTATGACACCTTTACCGATGATTTGCTGCATCGAAAATGGGAATTGAAAGCAGGTGACCGTGTTTTTATCAGCACCACAAAACAAGATGCCATGCGCTATTTGTACTTCAACCACACCTATCACCACAGAGGTCAAATGAGTGTTTATTTGCGTTTGTTGGATGTGCCTGTGCCTGGCATGTATGGACCAACGGCGGATGAACCAATGTAGATTTTAAGACAAAAGATTGATAAATAAACCTTGCGATGGTTCGAAACCATCGCAAGGTTGCCGTTAATAACTACAAGATGAAAAAACTACTCATTCTCTTTTTTCTCTTTCTTTTTGTAAAAATCCACGCCGAAGACGGCTACGATTTGTGGCTGCGTTATGTGCCTGTCAGCGATGCCAAACGCCTTGCTGAATACAAATTACATATCAAATCCATTGCGATTTACGGCAATTCACCAACCATTCAAGCAGCAACCGAGGAACTCAATCGCGGTTTAGCAGGTCTATTAAGCAAAAAGATACCCCTCAGTAAATCAGGGAATATTATCATCGGGACGAGTCAAAATGTGGCTTTGAGCGATGCTTTGATTTCAAAAGCATCGTTGCAAAGTGTTGGAAATGAAGGTTATATCATCGTATCAAAAAAAGGAAACACCTTCATTACCGCCAATACAGACATTGGCGTTTTGTATGGCATTTTTCATTTTTTAAGATTGATGCAAACAGGACAAAGTATTAATGATATAAATATTATCGAAAAACCAAAGGTTAAAGTCCGTATTCTGAACCATTGGGACAACCTCAATCGGCACGTTGAACGCGGCTATGCAGGTCAATCCATTTGGGATTGGCACCGCTTGCCCGACTATATTGACCCACGTTATAAAGACTATGCCCGTGCCAACGCTTCAATCGGCATCAACGGTGTTTCGCCTATCAATGTCAATGCGAATGCCCAAACGTTGACCCCTCAGTATCTCATAAAAGTAAAGGCTTTGGCAGATGTTTTCAGACCTTATGGCATCAAAATGTATTTAACTGCTCGGTTTAGCGCACCGATTGAGATTGGAAAACTCAAAACGGCTGACCCTCTTGACCCCTCAGTGCAGAAGTGGTGGAAGGACAAAGTGGATGAAATTTATACCTATATCCCCGATTTTGGTGGTTTTTTAGTCAAAGCCAATTCGGAAGGGCAGCCTGGTCCGCAAAATTATGGGCGCAATCATGCCGACGGAGCGAATTTATTGGCAGATGCTGTTGCGCCGCATGGGGGTATTGTGATGTGGCGCGCGTTTGTGTATAGTGCTGATGTCAATGAAGACAGGCACAAACACGCCAATAATGAATTCGTGCCATTGGACGGTCAGTTTAGAAAAAATGTCATTGTTCAAGTGAAAAACGGCGCCATTGATTTTCAACCACGCGAACCTTTTCATCCCCTTTTTGGGCAAATGCCTAAAACACCGATTATGCCTGAATTTCAGATAACGCATGAGTATTTAGGGCAAGCCACACATTTGATATATGACGGAACGTTATTCAAAGAGTGTTTAGAATCAGATACTTATGCCAAAGGTAAAGGCTCAACAGTAGCTAAAATAATGGATGGCAGCCTCGACAATCATACACTCACAGGCGTAGCGGGCGTGGCGAATATTGGCTCTGATAGAAATTGGTGTGGACACCCGTTTCTACAATCCAATTGGTATGTTTTCGGTCGTTTAGCTTGGAATTATGATTTAAAAGCCAGTGATATTGCCGATGAATGGTTGAAAATGACGTTTTCTACCCCCCCTCAGTACGAAGCTACTTTGAACAAAATAATGATGAATTCAAGGGAAAATATGGTCAATTATATGACACCTTTGGGTTTACACCACATTATGACCTATGGCAGTCATTACGGTCCCGCACCATGGGTTGATTTCGCAAGTCGCCCTGATTGGAATTGTATTTATTACCACAAAGCCGATTCTTTGGGCGTTGGTTTTGACAGAACGGCGAAAGGCAGCAATGCTTTGTCACAATATGCCCCTCCCATATCCGCGATGTTTTCAGAGCTAAAAACCTGTCCAGATGAGTATTTACTTTGGTTTCATCATGTCCGTTGGGATTATAAAATGAAGTCTGGGAAAACGTTGTGGGATGAGATGTGTCATAAATATTATGACGGTGTGGAATCGGTTAGAAAGACTCAAAAAACATGGGAAACGATGCGTCCATACATTGATAATCAACGTTTTGAACAAGTTCGTATGTTGTTAATTGTACAAGAAAAAGAAGCAGTTTGGTGGCGCAATGCGTGTTTGTTGTACTTTCAAACATATTCTAAAATGCCGATTCCATTTGATGAAAAGCCTGATAAGACTTTGGAGTATTACAAAGGTTTGAGGTTTCCTTTTGCGCCTGGGAATTGACCCAAAATTTAAAAACGAGGCTGTCTCAAAAGGTACAGCCTCGTTAATAAATTAGTTGTGATTAGACTGTAAGAGAAAATCAATACATCGGATGAATGAGACGATTATTTATCGTCTCTACCCAATTTTTTGAATTCTTGCAAACCAAGATAAAATCCTGTTCCGAATAAAAGCGTAATAAGTCCAGCAAAAAAGGGTAGTAACTCAGTCATTTTTATTATTGTTTAAGAGTTTTAGATAAATGCCGAATCCAAGAATTGAAGGTACCCAAAGACCAACAAAAATTGCAGCTTCCTTTTCACCCATAAACCACGCAGTCTCAGCATAGATAAGAGAAAGCAGAGCAGAGAGTAATAATAATTTGTCTGTTGACGTAAATTTGTTTAACATAATTTATAGTTTAATTTTAAATTGTAAATCTAAGAAAAGGTTTGTATTAAAAAAATTGAAAAAATATATAGGCAAAACAACCATTTTTGTTTCTACTATTTGCGTATTCACACTTTGGTTTTGTTCATTTGGTGCATAACATTGAGATGTGGCAAAGTAATGAGCGACAAGAAAATAAAAATGATGGGAAGCGGATCCCATTTTTGGAGAACATATAGCCAATACCAACCTGCAAGGAATAAAAAAATGATGGCTAAAAATGTAAAAAGCAATGTTTTTGTCCAGATAGCTATTGCAGACTGAAACGGGATGGTCGATTTTGAATTTTCTCTTTTTTCCAATAAATAATCGTGAATAGTATGGAATGAACATAACGCGTGCCACCCCCCAAAATAAAGCGCAAAGGCAGGTAAAAGTGGTAAAAAATAGGCTATAACTAATATTAAGCTTAATCGAAAAAAGCGTATTTTATTAATATAAATTAGGGCAAACGCATCAAAGTAATGTTGGATAAAAATCCAAGATTAAAACAAAGCGGATACCGAGCGAATAAAAATAATTACAAACCTTTGCGGTTATGAAACACCGCATACAAGAAATATTTTCTACCGTCCCCGACCCACGCGTTACAGGACGATGTTTACATAAACTATCGGATATATTAATGATAGCCTTATGTACGCTTATCGCTGATGGCGAAGATTTTGAAGACATGGTTGTATTTTGCGAAGAGAAAGAACCCTTATTACGAAGTTTTTTAGAACTTCCCAATGGTATTCCTTCACATGATACCATTAATAGAGTCTTACAAATAATTGATTATCAATGTCTTGATGCTTGTTTAGGGCAGTATGGCAAAGAACTATTGGGTATCGTTGCCGAAAAACAAATCTGTATAGATGGCAAGAAACTCAAAGGTGTTGCACCGACCAAACGGGGCAATGACGGTTTATATTTGCTTAGTGCTTGGGTCAGTGAAAACCGTTTATGTATTGGGCAAACTAAAGTGGAAGATAAATCTAATGAGATTACCGCCATCCCAGTGTTGCTAAACCAACTTGACCTTAAAGACAGTACAGTTAGTATTGATGCCATAGGTTGTCAAAAAGAGATAGCAAAAACTATCCGAGACAAGGAGGCACACTATTTTTTAAGTGTCAAAAAGAATCAACCAGACCTTTTTGAAGAGGTCAGCGAAGCCTTCGCATCTAATAAAGTCAATCGAGGCGCAGCGCAATGGGAATATGACCACGGACGATATGAGCAAAGACAATGTGCTTTACTGTCCGCCAAAGAGGTATTAGGTCCCAAACAATTGTCACAATGGGCTAGTTTAGAAACATTAGTACAAGTAACTGCTCAAAGAACTGTCAAAGGTGTAAAAACAGAAGAAATACGCTATTATATTAGTAGTGACAGCTGTAATAAACCTTTGTATTTCAACGATTTAGCAGTAGGTCACTGGGGAATCGAAAATCACTTGCATTGGCATTTAGACGTTACTTTTAACGAAGATGCCTGTCGAGCAAGAACTAAGAATGCCCCGTTAAATCTTTCTACTTTAAGAAAAATTGCCCTCCATAAAATTGGGCAAATGAACGATAAAAAAAGTTTTAAAAAAAGACGTTTCAAGGCCGCTCTTAATGATGACTACCTTTTGGAGGTATTGCAATTTTGATGCGTTTGCCCTAT
>JANMJN010000008.1:0-2274 GCA_031371355.1 Saprospiraceae bacterium | reverse complement strand
ATACTTTAATTATGGCTTATTAAGGTATTCCGAAACGTTACATTAATTTGATAATGTATTTCGGATAAAAAAAGCGACTTCCTTACAGAAGACGCTTTTTTATTCGAAATACTGAGGGGGATTGAAAGCCCCTATCAATTCCGACTACCGCCGCCGTCACCACCAGCTCGTTTACTTTCATCTTCCATACCCGTCGCACGACGACGTGCGTTTTGGACGTTTTTATTACCAAAACGGTAAGTAAAATTGGCTTTTACCTGTTGCGCTTCCCATCTGCCCGAAGCATCAATATATAAACCCCCGAGCCTTGAGTAAGCCGACCATTTGCCCGTGTACCACACATCAGTAAAGCTTAAACGAACTGTACCATCGCCATCCCACAACTTTTTGCTCAAACCAATATCCATAACACCTTGTGGACGGTTGATATATGCCCCCCACATGCCGCCAAAACTACCCCAACCACTTAATTCAGCCGATACCGTTTTCGATAAAGTAAAGACGTTTTGCATCCAAAAACCACCGCCGCCTACTTTTGTATTCAATGTTTTACCATTGCCGTAATCCGCTTGAATGATGGAATAATTGTAATACAAATTGACATTGCCGCTCCACCATTTTGCAATCGGCAATGGTGTCGTCAAATTAATACCAATATTGTCTCGCATTGCCAAGTTTCTTGTTTGAATCAAAAATCGTTGTTTACCAGTTATAGGGTCCACTTCAGTATCGCTAATTTCAGCAAAAGCATTGTTTGTTTTAGCATAATTGACGCTTAAATTGGCTCGTTGCCACAATGTCCAACCCATTTCAATAGATTGCGTGTATTGAGGCTTGATAAAAGGATTGCCTTTGCGGTACGAAATTTCATCCAAACGTTGCTCAAACGGATTGAGTTGTTGGTAACGTGGGCGGTCAATCGAGCGACGAAACGTCAGATTCATAGCGACGTTTTTAGAAAATTCATACCCCAAAGCCAGACTCGGAAACGCATTTGTGTATGACGTATCCACTGTTTTATCATTCACAGGCTTGAATGCCATGAGGTCGCCACGTGAATCTGTATGTTCGACACGCAAACCTGCTTGGACACTGAATTTCTTCGTTTTAGTATTAAAATTGGCATATCCCGCCGAAATCTGTTCCCGATACGTGAAATTATTGGAACGGTCAACATCAAATTCGTCTTTATTATTGACCACATTCATAAAATTAAAGCGGTTGTCGGTCAATACTTCCGAAGCTTTAAAACCCGCACCAAATTTGCTGTCTTTTTTACCCAAAATACTGAGGGGTCGCTCATAATCCGCTTTCAAGGATTTTATGTCAATATCACGTGGCATAATCATTTTGAAAGTCGTCGAAGACAGCGTTTTTGCATCTCCGCCATCTCTATACATATTACTATTTAGTATGGTTTGGCTATCGCGAAACAAACCATAATCGGCATCTAAGTTCAGTACATTACCAAGCGTGTCCGAAAATTTGTAATTCAAATTAAAATTAGCATTCCAGTTGCGCATATTGCCTTCGTTGTATGCATACAAAATCGAATCGCGGCGTTCTGTCAAAAGGCTGCCTATTTTAGTTTGTGAGTTTGACCAATTATTGGGTATGAAATAGCCACCTGTTGCCAATATCCCAAATGTGTGTTTTCGGTTGGGCGAATAATCCAAGCCGACACGACCATTTTGTGGTTTTGCATACCAATGCATCGAGTTATTTTGGTCAAAATGGGCATCTTTTGAACTGATTTGGTTGTCCATGTGCATACTGTTGTTGAAAATCCCACGGAAAATACTCGCCGAACCAAATAGGTTTATCTTTTTATCTCGGTGATTAATGCTGAGCGATGCATCTCCTTTGGGCGTAATGCCTTGCGAAAATCCAATGCTGATAGAGCCATTTGTGCCCATTTTTTTGTCTTTTTTCAAACGGATATTGATGATGCCCGCATTGCCTTCGGCGTCATATTTTGCTCCTGGATTAGAGATAATTTCAATAGCTTCGATGTCTGCAGCGTTTAGGCTTTTAAGAAATTGCGCCAAATCCTGTCCTGACATGGGTGAAATTTTGCCGTTGATTTGAATAATCACGTTTTGTCGTCCTTTCAAAGAGACATTTTCGTTTTGATCGAGGCTGACACCTGGACTTTTGCGGAGCAACTCCAAGGCATTCAAACCCATATTTGTCGGGCTTGCTTCGACATTGAAGACCAATTTATCGGCTTGAATTTCGATAAGTGGCTTTTGGGCAGTGACCGTGACTTCCTTC
>JANMJN010001362.1:0-4260 GCA_031371355.1 Saprospiraceae bacterium | reverse complement strand
ACATCATATTGACTATAATCATTTGTGAAATCCATACGTTTTATTGGATTTAATAGCTTTTAAGAATAAGAACCTATTTTGTCAAAACGATAACTATGTTTTGAAAAGTTTTTTTAAAAAAAAATAAAAAGCCAAAACGTCAGTAGGTATTGCCAAGCCAAACGCAAATCCTTCATGGTTCTAACAAGCAGGTTTGCAACGCCTTGTTTTGTAATGCCCATTACTTCGGCAATGTTTTCATTGTCCATACCTTCATAAAATTTAAGTTGAACAATCTCTTTTTGGCGAGCAGACAAATTCGACAGCAAGGTGCGAACGCGTTGATTACTTTCACTATCTTTTTCTAACTTTATCCATTCTGTTTCAAAACTATTATGTGTTTCAGGCTTCGCAAAAAGGTTTTCCAACCATGTTTTTTCGCGTGCCAACTTCATTTTATTCCGCAACAACCGATGCCGTAAAGCCGTCAACAAATACCCTTTGATGTTTTCAACCATACCCGCCATCTCACGCCTTTCCCATAGGGTAATAAAAAGGTCTTGAATTGTATCTTCTACCAATGCCTTATTGGTATCCAAAGTCACACCATAGCGCAGCAAACTGGCATAATGCCGCCGCGCAAGCGTTCCTAAAGCCAGTTTATCGCCTTGCTTGAAGTGTTTCCAAAGGTCAATATCAGGTGTTTGTTGAGTATCGTCTGTATGTGGTATCACGAATACGATATTTTTATTAAGTGTAAGTTAGTCGTTGTTAAAATATAGCAGAAAGGTAGATTAAGATACAGCAGAATTTCTAAAAAACTACCTTTAAAGAAAAGCTGCTGATTAAATAACAAAAATGTAGGGAAATTACTGAGGGGGGGGTAAAATGGTATTGGCTTTGTTCCAACAAACCCCTATGTAAACCACAATTGGAGCAATTGGTGCTGAAATTTCCTTAACGCAATGAAAAAAGTAAACCACAAACCCTTACTTTCGCGAAAATTTCAAACCCAAAAGTCAATCATAAAAGTTATAGATTGAATGCGACTTCTAATGTGGGGCTTCCTGTTTATTATTACGTCAAAGAAGGAACAGCTGAACCTGTGGAACAGGTTTT
Organism: Saprospiraceae bacterium; assembly: GCA_031371355.1. Taxonomy (GTDB): domain Bacteria; phylum Bacteroidota; class Bacteroidia; order Chitinophagales; family Saprospiraceae; genus JAAFJT01. The sequence continues at coordinate 3,162 of JANMJN010001362.1, read as the reverse complement.
TGATATTGAAAAACGATAATCAATTTTTTATGAAAAAAACAATACTTTTACTCTTCATTTTAACGAATCTCCTCTTAAAAGCGCAAGTAAAATCTCCAGACAATGGTGATGGAACATATACAAATCCTATTATTCATGCCGATTATTCCGACCCGGATGCGATTCGTGTAGGAGAAGATTATTACCTCGTCGCGTCGAGTTTCAACTGCATTCCAGGGTTACCGATTTTGCACTCAAAGGATTTAGTGAATTGGACGCTCATCAATCATGCTTTGAAAAAACAGCCCCCTTTTGACTATCATGACAAAGCACGACATGGCGGCGGCGTGTGGGCACCTGCGATGCGCTATCACAAAGGCACATTTTATATTTACTATCCCGACCCCGATTTTGGCATTTATATGATCAAAACAAAAGACCCTCGCGGTGAATGGAGTGAACCAGTGATGGTACAAGCGGGCAAAGGTATTATTGACCCCTGCCCTCTTTGGGATGATGATGGCAAGGCATATTTGGCGTATGCTTATGCGGGTAGCCGAGCAAGTGTTAAGAGCATTTTGGTAATTCGAGAGATGAATACGGAGGGGACTAAATTGATAAGCGATGCGGTATTGGTTTTTGATGGACATGAAGGACATCCAACCGTAGAAGGACCGAAACTATATAAAAAAGGAGGTTTTTACTACATTTTTGCGCCCGCAGGTGGTGTGGCTACGGGTTGGCAATTGGTTTTAAAATCAAAAAATATCTATGGTCCTTATGAATCAAAAGTCGTTTTGGCGCAAGGCAAAACGGCGATTAACGGACCGCATCAAGGTGCCTGGGTTGATACGCCGACAGGCGAAGATTGGTTTATTCATTTTCAAGACAAAGGGGCTTATGGACGCATTCCGCATTTACAACCTATGAAATGGGTCAATGGTTTTCCTATTATTGGCAATGATGCCGATGGTGATGGTATTGGCGAACCTGTTACAACTTATAAAAAACCGACAGTATCATTGAAAACCTCCCCCTCAGTATCCAAGCCTTTGGAAACGGGTTCCGATGATTTTTCTAAGCCTTTTTTCAATAAATATTGGCAATGGCAAGCCAATCCGAAAATCGAATGGGGGTTTGCTTATCCTCAACACGGGGCGTATCGTTTGAATGCTATGCCTTTTCCAGATACCAATGCGACTAAGAATTTAAGGGATTTACCCAGTATTTTGCTTCAAAAATTCCCTGCAGAGCAATTTAAAGCAACAACCAAATGGACTTTTACGCCCAATACTGAGGGGGATAAAATCGCTCTCATTGTTTGGGGACATGATTATAGTTATTTGAATATGGTCAAGAAAGCGGATGGTTTGTGGCTCAATCAAGCTGTTTGTTTGGATGCCAATAAAGGCGGAACGGAAACAAGTAAGGATTTGATAAAAGTGGATAAAAACACGGTCTGGCTACAAGTTGGAGTGAAAACAGGTGGTATATGCCAGTTTTCATATAGCCTTGATGGTCAACTATTTAAAGAAATAGGCGAGCCTTTTAAAGCCAAAGAAGGGCATTGGATTGGTGCAAAGGTCGGTTTGTTCTGTTTCCGCAAAGATTTTAAAGTGAATGATGCGGGGTTTGCGGATATTGATTTTTTTAAAATTGAATAAAAATGCAATATAAATAACGAATTGCCACCTCAGTAAAGAGATTGAGACAGAATGGTAACATTTTTTCAGATCTATTGCTATCTCAGTTCTTCGGACTCTAATATTTTTTTTATTTTTTCTACATCCGTTCGGCGGTAGGTTTGTATAAAGATACAAGTCGTCTTTATTCAACTCCTTTCTGACTGGGCAAATACAGCAAAAAAATTTACTTAATCAGTCAATAAAAAGAAAACAGATGAATGAATCTATCGGAGCGAATACACCTCATACCCTACCCTCTCCCACTTACGACCTGATTGTGTTCGGCGCAACAAGTTTTGTGGGTCAAATCATCACCGATTATCTATTCACACAATACAGTGTAGATGATTCTTTAAAATGGGCAATTGCGGGTCGGTCAGAAGCCAAATTGGTGGCTTTACGCCAATCTTTAGGCGCGGCGGCGGACACATTACAGATTCTAGTTGCCGATGTCCAATCAGCCGAAGCACTGAATAGCTTATGTACCCAAACACGTGTCGTCCTCTCAACGGTGGGACCCTATGCTTTGTATGGTGAACCTTTGGTCAAAGCCTGCGCTGAAACGGGTACAGATTATTGTGACTTAACGGGTGAAGTGCATTGGGTAAAGCGCATGATAGACCGTTACGAGGGTCTTGCTCAACAAACAGGTGCACGGATTGTCCATTGCTGTGGCTACGATTCCATTCCATCAGATATGGGTGTTTATTTTCTACAACAACAAGCCAAAGAACGCTTCGGGCAGTATTGCTCAACGGTCAAAATGCGGGTCAAAAAGGCGAAAGGTGGCGTGTCAGGTGGAACGATTGCCAGTATGCTCAATTTGGTGAAAGAAGCTTCTGGCAATGCCACTTTAAGAAAAGAACTCAATAATCCCTACGCTCTTTGTCCGCCTGTTGGCTTCGAACGTCCCAAATAAAACAGCATAACGGCAGTGGCTTACGAGAGCGATGCAAAAGCTTGGATGTGTCCTTTCGTGATGGCTGGTGTCAACGAAAAGGTTGTACAGCGTTCCAATACCCTGTTGCACTATGCTAATAACTTTACCTACAATGAAGCTATGCTGACAGGTAAAGGGTTTTCGGGCTTCTCAGCAGCTCTTGGTGTTACTGCGGGTTTGGGCGGCTTTATGTTGGCGGCGGCTGTTTCTCCTATGCAGCGATTGGTTGCCCGGTTTTTGCCCAAACCAGGCGAAGGTCCTAGCCCAGAAGCCCAACTCAACGGCTTTTTTGTCCATGAAGTCTTTGGCAAAACCGATGCGGGGCAATCACTAACCGTAAAAGTTTCAGGCGACCGCGACCCAGGTTACGGATCTACGGCTAAAATGATAGCGCAAGCAGGTCTGGCTTTGGCGTTTGATGTCTCAAAAACTGAAAAGATGGGTGGGTTTTATACCCCTGCGGCTATTTTTGGGGAACGGTTGTTAATCCGTTTACAACAATTTTCAGGGTTGACGTTTCAGGTAGTGGCGTAAGTATTATACATTTAAATACATCAG